>DASXJE010000021.1 GCA_036497565.1 Mycobacteriales bacterium | reverse complement strand
CTTGACCTCGCTCGTCACCATCGGCGGCATCGCGGTGGCCTTCGCGGCGACCACCATCGACGAGCTCGCCGGCCCGCAGGCCGTGCACACCGCCGGGCCGATCAACGCCGTGCTGCGGGTCGGCGCCTACGTCGCGCTGGGTGTCGCGGTGCTCACGCCGATCGTCGGCCACCTGGGCCCGGGCGACCTCAAGCACCGCTGACCCCGCGCGACCCCCCGACTTCCATGATCGTGATCGGATTCGTACGGCGTTTCGCGGCTTTTTCCGATCACGATCATGAGCGGGAGCGGCGCTGGACGGGGGTCAGGCGGCGGTGAGCGAGAAGGACGAGCCACTGCTGCCGGCGACCCAGCTGTCGGGCAGGGCCGCGGCGAGGGCGTGCTGGGCACGCCACCCGGTGCAGTGACCGGGGACGAGGAGGCTCGGGGCCATCTCGGTGAGCGCGCCGACGGTGGGACCGATGATGGGTTCGAACGCGGGGCCGCCCAGGTGCAGACCACCGACCAGCGCGTGCAGGGTCGGTACGCCGGTGAGTCGTTGCGCGTCCCGCACGATGTTGATCGCGCCGGCGTGCCCGCACCCGGTGAGCACCACCAGACCGCGTCCGCGCACGTGCACGACGAGGGCCTGATCGTCGAGGATCAGCGGGTCGGGCTGCCAGGCCGAGCCGGTCCAGGCTTGATGGGCGGGCGGCATGCCGCGTTCGAACTCGGTGGTGCGATCGACCTCGCCGGTGATCAGCACGCTTCCGTCCACGAGAAGTGAGGGGTCGCGGCGTTCGACCACCACAATGCCTTCGCCCTCCAGTGCCCGCCGGCTCAACGTCGGTAGCTCCTCGGGTTCGCGGCCGGGGACCGCGAGGCGCCGACGGGTCCAGATCAGCGGGTGGACCACCATCGGGAGCAATCGGGAGCCGGCTCGGCCGGCCAGCCCGGCCAGGCCGCCGGCGTGGTCGAAATGGCCGTGGCTGAGCACCACCGCCTGGATCTGCGAGAGGTCGACGCCGAGCCGGTCGGCGTTGACGACCATCGCGTCGGGCGAGAGACCCGTGTCGAAGAGCAGCGTCGTCGTCGCGGATCCGCGGCGGACGGTGACGAGCGCGGAGAACCCGTGCTCGGCCATCAACCCGACCGCCGTCGACCCGGACTCGAACTGCGGAGCACGAGCGGCACCGACGCCGAACGACGCCCGTGTGGTGCGCTCATCGCCGGTCAGCAGGGCGTCGAAGACGTTGTCGACCAGGGTCGTGATCACCACCTCGTCGACCGGCTCGAGCGCGATCGGGTCGACCGCTTCACCCGTGGCGGGCCGTGGAACCGCTTGGGCAACCTGACCTGGACCTGCTGTCGTGTCGCACATGGGCCTTCACTCCGAGGTGACGTTGGTCGGCATGGGTCGAGCCGGGACGATGGTGGTGATGAGGCCGGTAGTGACGTCGTAGACGTGGCCGGAGACGGTGATCGTGCGCGGCAGCACGGTGCTGGAGAGCACCAGGTCGACGTCCGTCTGCACAGTCTGCTCGGGGTCGACGACGGCTTTCGCGGCGAGAGCGGCGTCGTCGCCGGCGGTGAGGTCGGCGAAGCCGCGGCGGAAGTCGGGATTGGCCAGGAACGCCGTGCCGCACTGGTTGTGGTGGACGATGACGACTTCGAACCGGGGGCCGGCGGGGGAGACCGTCTGGGACAGGTAGCCGATGTAGGCGAGGTCGGTGAGCACGTCCGGTGTGATGCGGCCGCCGACGTTGCGGACGACGATCGCGTCGCCGACGCCGAGTTCGAGGAACGCCGACGGATCGGTGCGCGGGTCGAGGCACGTGATCACGTAGACCGGGACCCGCGGGACGATCAGGGCGCCGTCGCGGGCGGGTGTCGTCGCGAAGTGCTTGTTGCGCTCGAGCAACGGATCGATGTGGGGCATGGTCCGAGTCTTCTCCTCGACGCTTCCCATCTCATGATCGTGATCGGATCCGTACGGCGTTTCGCGGCTTTATCCGATCACGATCATGGGTTTGAAGAGGGGAAACGAGCGGAGGGGAGCGGTCAGCGGATCGGGAAGGCGACATCGCACACCTCGTCGGCCGGCGCCGCGGCAAGGAAGTCGGCGAAGTAGACCTCGCGCGGCGCTGCGGTGATGGACCTGTCCTGCTCGTGGGTCCACTGATGGACCGCGTCGAAGGCGGTCAGGATCTGCGGGAACACCACCTCTTCCTTGCGCAGCCGCACGTAGGCCTCGCGGTGCGTAGGTTCGCGGCGGGTCGCGATGTCGGGCGAGACCTGGCTGCTGCCGTCGATGGGTACGCAGACCTCGACCGGCCCGTCGCTCTCCTCATTGACCTCGCCGTGGTAGACGACGAACAGCGGCGCCGTCCGGCCGCCGTAGGCCTGCGCAGACGTGTTCAGGCGCCGCGCGGTGGAGCTGATGAAGTCGGACAGTCCGGTGACCACGAGGTGCTGCTGTGCGGTGAGCACGAGCTGCTCAGGCACCTCGCGCTCCGCGATGGCGAACCCGGCGGCGGATCCTCTCGCGCCGAGCACCTCGGCGCGCACCTGCGCGACCAGCGCACGCTGGCCGGCCACCCGGCTCTCGACCGCATCCCAGTAGGCGGTGATCAGGTCGGCGGCGGTGTCGGCCGGCGCCGACACCACCTCGCCGACCTGGGCCAGTGGCATGTCGAGCCGGCGCAGCATGGCGACCAGCCGGGCAGTCCCCAGCTGGCTCTCCCGATAGCGGCGGTAGCCGTTCGCCGGATCGATGAAGGCCGGGGTCAGCAGGCCCAGCCGGTCGTAGATGCGCAGCGCCTTCATCGACAACCGCGACCGGCGGGCGAACGTACCGATGCTCAGCAGCCGGTCGGGCTCCGCGGCGGCCCGACCGGCGTTCTCCTCCGTCACACCCACCGACACATCTTCTCCCGATCTAGCGGATCGGGAAGGACACGTCGAACACGTCGTCCTCGGGGGCGGCCCCGAAGAAGTCGGTGAAGTAGGTCTCGCGCGGTGCGGCGGAGACCTCGTGGCCGTTGGCGCCGATCCACTGCTCGACGGCGGCGTACGCCGCGCCGATCTTCGACATGGGCTCGCACTGGGCCCGGGTGAGCCGCACGTAGGCCTCCCGGTGGGCCGGGATCGTGCGGGTCCCCTCGCCCTGCTCCCGGGCGATCGGCGCGCACGTTTCGACCGGGACCGGGCCCTCGGTGGGGTTGCCTTCGTAGAGCACGATGAACACCTGCGCCGATTTGTGGTCGTCGCGGGCGAGGTAGGGCAGGGATGACGTCTCCAGCCCACCCCCGTGACCCTGCGCCGACGTCGCGACCCGGCCCATCGCTCCCGGGAGCCACTCCACGAGCTCGGCCTGCGTCACCGTCCGTTCCTCGCTGACGACCGGCTGCTCGGGTACCTCGCGCACCTTGACGTCGTACATCCCGCCACCCCTCTCGGTTCCGCCGGATGCGGCTCACCCGGCACCCCTACCGTGCGGCCTGCCCCAGGGACAAGGTCAACAGGTCAATCGAAACCCGTCGTTCCGTCGAGCTGTTCGCGCAGGATGTCGAGATGGCCGGCGTGGCGGGCGGTCTCTTCGATCAGGTGGACGTAGATCCAGCGCAGGGAGACCTCGCCCATCCGCTTGTGCGGGACGTGGTCATCGAGTTGGTGTGCCGCCGCGATCGTGCGCGACCGCTCGCAGGCGGACTGATAGTCGCTGACGAGTACGTCGAGGGTCTCGCCCGGTTCCGGCGTGAACTCCCAGTCCCGATCATGGGGTCGGAGGTTGTCCTCGGTTCGGTCGTCGAACAGCAGGTGGAACCACCCGACCTCGACCCAGCGCAGGTGCTTGAGGATGCCGCCGAGCGTCGACAGCGACGGCACGAGGCGCCGCCGGGCGTCTTCCTCGGAGACGCCCTGCACCTTGACGACGATCACGCCGCGGTAGAGCTCGAGAAAGGCCTCGAGGACCTCGCGCTCGCTGCCGGTGGATGCGCGTTCGTCGCGGAAGAGCGGTGGATTGGGACCCGTCCCGGTCATGTGGTGCGGTCCTGCTCAGCTCGTCCGCTTGCGGTGCCGGCCGTCGAGCCAGACCGTCCAGGGCCGGATCTCACCGATCTGCAGCAGTCCCATCGTCGCCCACGGATCGGGCTCGAGCCGCGCCCTGACTTCGTGTTCGTCCGCCGCTTCGACGGCGTGCAGGACCTGCTCACCGTCTCCGACGGGACCACCGAGGATGATGAAGCCGTCGTCGACGAGTCCGTCCATGAACGTCGCGTGCTCGTCCCACGAATCCTGTTCGCGGCGCGGTCGCGAGTGGTCCCAGTTGGGCCCGTAGACCTGCGTCAACGTGAAGAACGCCACGGACGCGAAGCCTACCGGGGTAGATCGGTATTTGGGCCGTCGAAATCCGGACGCCGGCAGATATACGGTCGATTTCCGGGTGTTAATCTGCCGATTCGGTGGTGCCCCGAAATGAGGAGCTTCGAATATGGCCGATGCGCCCGAGGAGTGGGTGGGGCACTTCCGGATCGACGATCGGGTCGAATTCCTCAAACTGAACGGGCCGATCACGGTTCCCGGCAACGTCACCCTGGACTTGCCCAACAGGCAGGTCTTCGGCCTCCCGGTGACGACCGGAACCAACCCGGGCGGAGTGATGTCGTGCAGCGCCTCCTACTCGGGCGAGCAGTGGACATTCTCCGGGACCTTGGACGAACACCGGTTCGTCGGGCGCGCGACGGCCGGCGGAGCGTCAGGACAGGTCGAACTCCGGCGGGTGGCGGCCTGGGACATCCCGGTCTACCGCGCATTGAGCGCGCAGTACGGTCTCGCCGACGGTCGGCGTATCTCCATTCATGTCAACGCCGACGACTGGGTCGGCACACCCGTGCTGTTCTATTCCGAACACGATCGCTTCGTGCGCATCTACCCGGACACCAGCGGCACGATGCTCTCCGAGTCGCTGGAGCTGTTCTCGCTGGCCCCGGACAACGCGGGCATCCACGCCGTCCGGTCCCTGGTGGCCGGCGCGGCGGAAGAGCAGACGGTGGAGCGGCTCGAGAGCTGGACCGAGGAGGCCCTGAGCATCGACGGTCCGGACGGGACGCTGGCCGGCACCCTGATGATGCCGCCAGGGCCCGGGCCACACCCGGCCATCGTGATGATCCACGGCGCGGCCGGGGGGCGGCGCGACTATTACCGGGCCTACGCCGAGCATTTCGTCCACGCCGGCATGGCGGCGCTGGTCTACGACCGCCGGGGTCACGGTGAGTCGACCGGCGACCCGGCGCTGTCCTTCCCCGACAAGTCCGACGACGCGGAGGCGTGGGTGGACCACCTGCAGTCCCGTCCGGACATCCGGCCGGACCGGGTCGGCGTCTGGGGCTTCAGCAACGGAAGCTGGGTCGCGCCGTTGGTCGCCGCGCGGCGGCGCGACGTCGCCTTCGTGGCGGTGATCGGCGCCTCGGGGACGACGGCCATCCAGACCGAGATCCACCGTCGTACCTTCGATCTGCGGGAGCAGGGTGTCCCGGAAGCGCAGATCGAGCAGGTCACCGAACTCTGGGCGCTGGTCTACGACCTCCTGCTCTCCCGAGTCCCCGACGCAACCGCCGCGGCACGCTTCGACGCGCTGGCGGCGCGGGTGCGAAGCAGTCCGGAGCTGGCCGGGATCACCGTCCAGCTGTATGCGATCCAGGCGCCGTTCCTCGGTCCCGTGCCGCCGTACCGCACCTATCAGGACCTCGTCGACGAACTCCCGAACCACACGACCGATCCGGAAGAGTGGACCCTCGACCCGGTCGATTCCTACCGCGACATCGCCGTCCCGGTTTTGTACCTGGTCGGGGATCACGACTCGAATCTCCCCGCGCTGCTCAGCGCCAAGCGGGTCGGCAAGGCGCTTTACGACGCGGGCAACCACGCCGCCACCGTGCTGCTCTTCCCGAACACCGGTCACGGGATGAACGTCGTCGACCTGGGTTCGGAAGTCGGGATGACCAGCGAGGAGGCCGGCTACCGGCACCATCACTTCCAGTTCGCCGGCGGCTTCGTCGACATCGTGCAGGCCTGGGCGGCCGCTCGGGTTGCGAGCTGACCGGATCGGCCGGCTCAGCCGACGGCAGCGGCAGTGTTCAACCGACGGTGGGCCGCCCGCTCGACGAAGATCGGGATGAAGTCCCGGATCGGTCGGCCGGCGAATTCCGCATGGGCGGAGTCGACGATCGCGCGGACCGTCTCACGGGGAGTGTTGGGAAACTGCTCAGCCAAACGGTCCGCGAGGCGGTCGATCATGCGGGCTTCGTCGGCTGAGGCCATCACTCCTTCATGCTGACACCGGTGGCTGATCGCCGGTGCCTGAATCGAGATCCTGCACCCGTCCGACGCGCAGGTTCACCCCTCCTGGGCGATGTCGTCTCCGCGACGCAGTGCTTGCCTGGCCACAACGACCGGAGCCGGTGACGGCGGGAGGCGGCAGCAATGAGCAGCGACACACTACCGAGCTGGCGGGACACACCGACCAAGAAGTCGATCGTCGATTTCGTCGCCGCGGTGACGGATCGCGGCTCGGCTGATTTCGTTCCGGAAGGCGACCGGGTGGCGGTATTCGACAACGACGGCACGCTCTGGGCGGAGCGGCCGATGTACGCCCAGTTGGCCTTTGCCTTTGATCGGGCGGCGGAGCTGGGACATCCGACCAGCCCGGAAGAGCTGAAGTCGGGCGGCCGCAAGGCGCTGCTCCAACTCCTTGCCCTGACCCACGGAAACATCACGACGGACGAATTCGAGGAAGCGTGCCGGCGGTGGATGGCGACATCACGGCATCCGCGCAGCGGGGGCACCTACCTGACCTCGGTCTATCAACCGATGCTCGAACTGCTCGGACTGCTCGACCGCCTCGGGTTCTCGTCCTGGATTTTCTCCGGCGGTGGGGCCGACTTCATGCGGGTCTGGTCGCGGCAGGCCTACGACCTCGCACCGCACCGGGTGATCGGCAGCATCGGGAGCACCGAGGTCCGGATGGGTGAGAAGGGTCCGGAACTGGTCAAGGGGACAGACCTGCAGATCCTCGACGACGGGCCGCAGAAGCCGATCTCGATCCACACCCATGTCGGGCAGCGCCCGATCTTCGCCGCGGGAAACACCGACGGCGACCTTCCGATGCTGCAGTGGACCGCGGCGAGCCCCTACCGGACGCTGGAGCTCGCCGTACACCACACCGACGCCGATCGAGAATTCGCCTACGACGACGATCCACTCCTGGGCAGCGGGACGGCGAAGCTCCTTCCCGCCGCCGGCGAAGGAGGGTGGACGGTGGTCGACATGGCGGCCGACTGGGCGGTGGTCTTCCCCGAGAAGTCCTGACCGCGCTCGGTGACCTCACCCCTTGAGGGTGATGCCTCGTCATGGCCCTGCCATCGAGAATTCGCGGCACGTGATCGGAAGGGGTCAGCGGTGAGCGACACATTCAAGGGGACCATCAACAACGACATCAGGGACTCGGTCCCCGACTGGTCGCCGTTCGAACCGCCCAAGGCGCCCGACGGCGCATCGAACGTGGTCTACATCGTGCTCGACGACGTCGGCTTCTCCGCCATGTCCTGCTACGGCGGGCCGATCGAGACGCCCAACATCGAACGCATCGCCAATGCCGGACTCCGCTACACGCAATGGCATACGACCGCACTGTGCTCGCCGACCCGGTCCTGTCTGCTGACCGGCCGCAACCACACCCGCAACTCGATGGCCTGCATCACCGAGGCCGCCGTCGGGTTCCCCAACGCCAGCGGCACCATCCCGCCGGAGAACGGCATGGTCTCCGAGATCCTCGGCCAGGTGGGCTGGAACACCTACATGACGGGCAAGTGGCATCTGTGCCCCACGGTGGAGATGAACCTCGCCTCGACCCGGCGCAACTGGCCGACGGGTCGGGGTTTCGAGCGGTTCTACGGGTTCCTCGGCGCGGAGACCAACCAGTGGTTCCCGGACCTCGTTTACGACAACCATCCGGTCGACCAGCCCAAGTCACCCGAGGAGGGCTATCACCTCACCGAGGACCTGACCGACAAGGCGCTGGAGTTCATCAAAGACGCCAAGGTGATCGCGCCGGACAAGCCATTCTTCCTGTACTACACACCGGGTGCCGCACACGCACCGCACCACACACCGAAGGACTGGATCGCGAAGTTCAAGGGCCGCTTCGACATGGGCTACGAGGCGCTCCGTGAGCAGACCCTCGCGCGGCAGAAGAAGATGGGCATCGTCCCGGAAAACACCGAACTGCCGCCGATCAACCCGATCGGCACGCCCGAGACCCGCACCGGCCCGGACGGCGCGCCATTCCCGCCGCTGGACTTCACCAAGCCCTGGGACTCGCTGACCACAGAAGAGAAGCAGCTCTTTTCCCGGATGGCCGAGGTCTACGCCGGCTTCCTGGCGCACGCCGACCACCACATCGGCCGGCTGTTGGACTACCTGGAGGAATCCGGGCAGCGGGACAACACGATGATCATCGTCGTATCGGACAACGGAGCCAGCGGCGAAGGCGGCCCTGACGGTTCGGTCAACGAGATGAAGTTCGCCAACGGCATCCCCGACGACATGAAGTCCAACCTCGCGATGCTCGACGAGCTCGGTGGCACCAAGACCTACAACCACTACCCGAACGGCTGGGCGATGGCCTTCAACACGCCGTTCAAGATGTGGAAGCGGTACGAGTTCAACGGCGGCACCGCCGACCCGTGCATCATCTCCTGGCCGTCGAGCACGCCCGGCGCGACCAAGACCAAGGGCGAGCTGCGCCACCAGTACCACCACGCGATCGACCTGGTGCCGACCATCCTCGACACGCTCGGCGTCGAGCCACCCACGACGATCAACGGCCACGTACAGAGCCCGTTCGACGGCGTGAGCATGACCTACAGCGCTGAGCTGGCCTCCGGGCCGTCGGCACGCAAGACCCAGTTCTATTCGATGCTCGGCTCGCGCGGAATCTGGCACGACGGCTGGAAGGCCGTGAGCACGCACCCGACGCTCAGCGGCTGGAGCCATTTCAACGACGACGCCTGGGAGCTCTACCACACCGACGTCGACCGCTCGGAGGTTCACGACCTCGCCGCCGAGCATCCGGACAAGCTCCGCGAACTGATCAACCTCTGGTTCGCCCAGGCCGGAGAAAACAGCGCCTTCCCGCTCGACGATCGGTCCGCGCTGGAGATCATCGTCACCCCGCGGCCGCAGCTGTCTGCTCCGCGCAACCGATACACCTACTTCGCCGGCACCGCGGAGGTGCCCGAGGCGCAAGCGGTGAACGTCCGTAACCGCTCCTACAGCATCGGGGCGCTGGTCGACCTCCCGGCACCGGGCGCCCAGGGGGTGCTCTTTGCGCACGGTTCGCGGTTCGGCGGGCACGCGTTGTACGTGAAGGACAACCGGCTGCATTACGTGTACAACTTCGTCGGTCTGCTCGAGCAGAAGATCGACGCAACAGCGGACCTCCCGACCGGAGAGGACCTGATCCTGTCCGCCTCGTTCGACAAGGACGGCGAGGACCCACCGGGTGTCGCGACCGGGATCCTGTCCCTCTACCACGGGGAGACGAAGGTCGGCGAAGGCCGGATCAAGACCCAGCCGGGCCTTTTCAGCCTCGCCGGTGAGGGTCTGTGCATCGGCCGGGACAGCGGCGAACCGACGACCAGCGACTACCCGGGCGAGCACCCGTACGCCTTCACCGGCGGGACGATCAAACGGGTCGCCGTCGACGTCAGCGGCGACCCCTACGTCGACCTCGAACGCGAGGCCGCGGCGATGCTCGCGCGGGAGTAGGGCACCGACGGATCGACCGGGGTACGTTCCCCGGGTGATCATCTGGCTGAACGGGACGTTCGGCGTCGGCAAGACGACGACGGCCGCGGCACTGAACGAGCAACTGCCCGGCTGGCGACTCTTCGATCCGGAGACCGTCGGTTTCATGTTGCGCGGAGCGCTCGCCGACCACCCCGTCAGCGACTTCCAGCACTGGCCGCCGTGGCGGAGGCTCGTCGTCGACACGGCGCTCGCTCTCGCCGACTACACCGGCGACGATCTCATCGTCAGCCAGACGATCCTGATCGAGGACTACGCCGACGAGATCTTCGGCGGGCTCCGGGCGGCCGGTCAGGACATTCTGCACGTGCTGCTCGACGCCACCGACCCGGCGCTGCGCCGCCGGATCGAATCCTCGGCGGAGGCTCGCGGGTGGCGGCTCGATCATCTCGAGCGCTACGCATCGTCGCGGGCGAGCCTGCGCGCCCGCGCTGATCTGATCGTCGACACCGACAGCCGTACGCCTGACGCGGTGGCGGCGGAGATCGGCCCGGTCGTGCAGGGTGTCCGGAGCGCCTGAGTAATGCGCGTCGGTCAGTGGCCGGTCAGATGGATCACGCCGACGTCGGACAGTCCCTGGAGTGCCAGCTGGACCGCGAGTGCGGCGAGGAGGAAGCCGAACACCTTCTCCGTCAAGAGCATCCGGCTTTCGTCGAGGCGATCCCCGATCTGCACCGCCCACCGGAACACGGCGACGTCGAGCGCGAGCACGACGATGAGTATGCCGACGACGACGGCCAACACGGCGATCGAGCTGGACTCCGCCGACGCGGTGACCAGTGCGACGATTCCGGCCGGGTTGAGCAGATAGGGAACCGCCAGCGGATAGACCGCCAGTTGCATCGGGTCCTGCTTCTCGGTCGGATGGCCGCCGTTGTCCGGGCCCTGCTTCCCGAGCACCATGGTCACGGAGATGATGAGCAGGATGATCCCGCTGGCGACGCCGAGCGCGCCCGGCGAGAAGTGCAACAGGTTGGTCAGCAGCCCGCCGAGCACGAGGAGAACCACTGCCGTCGCGCCGGCGGTGGTCAGCATCTTGCGGGTCACCCGGCGCTTGGTCTCCTCGGACATGCCGGAGGTCGCTTCGAGGAAGGGCACCAGGGCGATCTTGGGTCCGACCCCGATCAGGAGGAGCAAGAAGGTGTCGATGACGAAGGTGGCATCCAGGGTCTCGAACTTCATCAACTGGCCTCCCCGCCGGCGTCGTAAGGATCATGCCTGACCTACGGCGCCGTCCGGCCGGAAATGGGTGGACGGGTCCGTTCCCCTCCCGGTGGGATGGATACCGACCGATCCCCCTGACAGCTCGGTGAAGGAGTCGCCCGGTGTCCGCTGGTGAGCTGCGACCGGACGAGGTGCCCGTCGATGGCGCGCTCGTACGTCGGTTGGTCGGCGCCCAGTTCCCGTATTGGGCCGACCTCCCGATCACGCCGGTCGCTCGCTCCGGAGTGGACAACGCGACCTACCGGCTGGGCGAGGACATGTCGGTGCGGCTTCCCCGGCTCCCACGGTGGGTCGGGCAGGTCGAACGGGAGCAACGGTGGCTGCCGTTACTGGCTCCGCAGCTCCCGTTGCCCGTGCCCGTACCGCTGGCTGCGGGAGTCCCCGCCGAGGGCTACCCATTTCCGTGGTCGGTCTACCGGTGGCTCGACGGTGAGACCGCTACCGTCGCCGGGCTGTCCGATCCGCGCCGAACAGCGACCGACCTGGGGGAGTTCATCGCCGCCCTGCAGCGGATCGAGCCCACCGGCGGCCCGGCACCGGAGTGGAGCAACGGCTTCCGCGGCGCGGCGCTGCACGACCGGCGCGACTCCCCGGTCGTCGAGAATCGCATGCGAACCAGGATCGCGGCCCTGTCCGGACTGGTCGACACCGATGCGCTCACCGCTGTGTGGGAGTCGGCTCTGGCTGCGCCGGTCTGGGACGGCCCGCCCGTCTGGATCCACGGTGACCCGGCACCGGGAAACCTGCTGTCCGTCGACGGCCGGCTCAGCGCCGTCATCGACTTCGGAACCGTGGCCGTCGGCGACCCCGCCTGCGACCTGATCGCCGCATGGACGTGGTTCCGCTCTGCTGCCGACCGCGACCTCTTCCGTGCCGCGCTCACGATCGACGACGCGACGTGGGCACGTGGTCGCGCGTGGGGACTCGCCGCGTGCCTGCCGTCTGCCGACGATCTGTCCGACGCCGATCCGGCGCGCGCGGCCGACGCCCGACACGCGCTCGACGAGATCGTCACCGACCACAAGAATTTCCCCTGACGGCGGATCCGGACGACGACACCGCCGACAGCTCAAAGGGGGACCGCGTCGTCGTCGGTGACGTAGAACCAGACCGCCTTGCCGACCGGCCGGTCCTGCACCCCCCAGGCGGCGGCGAGGGCGTCGACGATCTGCAGTCCACGGTGGTCACTCGTGGCGAGCCTGCGCGGGCTGAGCACCGGGCGGGCCGGATTGGTGTCGGTGACGGTGACTTTGACCACCCGCTGATCGCGTTCGATGGTGATGTCGATCGGCGGTTGACCGTGCCGAACGGCGTTGGTCACCAGTTCGGAGGTCAGCAGGACGGCCGTGTCACGGGACGTCACCGTCAGCGCCGCGCATGCGTCGTGGACGGTCGAGCGGGCCACCCGAATCGCCGCAGGTTGGTGCTTGAGTGACACCGTCATCGAACTCGTGCGGGGTGGTGGTGTGCCCATCCAGGTCCGCCTCGCCGAGCCGGCTGCGGCGGCCCACTGGAGCGCAGGCTACGACGCGACATCGAACTTCGTCGGCCCGTAGAGCGAAGACGAGGTGACCGTCAGGTAGCGCGGGGGCGAACGGCATCGAGCCATCCCTTGCCTTTCGATGACGGCGCTGCGATGGTTGGGATGATCCTCGGCGTTCGTGCTGTGTCCTTCCAGTCCGCCGAGAATCCACCGGGGGGTGAGCGAATAGGTCTCTTTTCCACGTCCTCGTCGGACGCCGTCGCGAACCACTCCACCTCACGGGAGGACCACTCAGCATGGGAACAATCACCACCAAGGACGGCACCGACATCTTCTTCAAGGACTGGGGCTCCGGGCAGCCGGTCGTCTTCAGCCATGGCTGGCCGCTCAATGCCGACGCCTGGGACGACCAGGCCTTCCTCGTCGCGTCCAACGGATTCCGCGCGGTCGCGCACGATCGCCGCGGCCACGGCCGCTCCGGCCAGTCATGGGCCGGCAATGAGATGGACACCTACGCCGACGACCTCGCTGAGGTCATCGAGACACTCGACCTGACCGACATCGTCCTCGTCGGCCACTCCACCGGCGGGGGAGAGGTGGCCCGGTACATCGGCCGGCACGGGACCTCGCGGGTCGCCAAGGCGGTGCTCCTCGGGGCGATCCCGCCGCTGATGTTGAAGACCGACGCCAACCCCGACGGCCTGCCGATCGAGGCCTTCGACGGCATCCGGGCCGGCGTCGCCACTGACCGGTCGCAGTTCTACAAGGACCTGAGCGCGCAGTTCTACGGCGCAAACCGGCCAGGCTCCACGGTGTCGCAGGGGCTCCGGGACTCGTTCTGGCGGCTGAGCATGCAGGTCGGACTCAAGGGCGCATACGACTGCATCAAGGCCTTCTCCGAGACCGACCAGACCGGAGATCTCGAGAAGTTCGACATCCCGACCCTGATCATCCACGGCGACGACGACCAGATCGTGCCCATCGTCGCGGCGGCGTACCGCTCGTCGAAGATCGTCAAAGACGCGACCCTCAAGGTCTATGCCGGCGCTCCGCACGGCCTCGCCCAGACCGTCGCGTACAAGGACCAGTTCAACGCGGATCTGCTCGCCTTCATCCGGGCGTCATGACGGCTTCGCAGAGCGACGCCACGACGGTCACCGAGCACGAGGCCGAGCAGGTACAACGCGCGAATTCGTCCGGGCTGCCGCCGGTGGTGTTCGTCCACGGTCTTTGGCTGCTGCCCAGCAGCTGGGATCGTTGGGCGAAGGCGTTCGAGGACGCCGGTTATACGGCGGTGTCACCTGGCTGGCCCGACGACCCCGAGACGGTGCGCGAGGCCAACCAACATCCCGAGGTGCTGGCGGGTAAGTCGGTGGGACAGGTGGCCGACCACTTCGGTGAGGTCATCGGCGGATTGTCGAAGAAGCCGGCCGTCATCGGACACTCCTTCGGCGGCCTGCTGGCGCAGATGCTGGCCGGACGTGGCCTGTCCGCCGCCACGGTGGCGATCTCCCCGGCGCCGTTCCGCGGTGTGCTGCCGCTGCCGTTCTCGGCGTTGCGGTCTGCCTCGCCGGTGCTGGAGAACCCCGCGAACCGGCATCGTGCGGTCCCGCTGACCTTCGACCAGTTCCGTTACGGCTTCGCCAACGCAGTCAGTGAAGAGGAGGCGAAGGAGCTGTACGAGACCTATGCGGTGCCGGCTCCCGGACTTCCCCTCTTCCAGGGCGCGACCGCCAATCTCAATCCCTGGACCGAGGCGAAAGTCGACACCGAGAATCCGGACCGCGGCCCGATGCTGATCATCTCCGGCGAAGAGGATCACACCGTCCCCTGGGCGATCTCCAACGCCTCGTACAAGCGGCAGAGCCGCAACAGCGGCGTCACCGAGATCGTCAAGGTTCCCGGCCGGGGCCACGCCCTGACCGTGGACAGCGGCTGGCGCGAGGTCGCCGACCTGGCGCTCGCCTTCGTCCAGCGGGGATAAGGGGCCCGCGACGGTTCGTCAGTCTCGGGCCGGGATCGGCTCAGCCAGCGCCGCCCGCGAGGAAGGAGCCGGGAAGGGGTCGGCGAAGAACTGGGTCTCGTGGGCTACGAGGCCGTCGCTGAACTCCATGACACTCACCGTGTAGGTGGGCGCGCCGTCATAGGTGATCACGCACTCGCTCACCCAGAGGTCGCCGCCGCCCTGGATACGGAGGACGGTGAAGCGGCGTTCGGCCGGGTGCCCGCCGCGCTGCGCCTGGATCTTCGACCGGCCCCGGAAGCGCTCCCCGGACTGCGGGTAGTCCAGGATCCCGTCCGGTGCGTAGATGGCGTGTTCGGTCTCGATGTCCCCGCGGTCGGAGGCTTCCCAGTGCTGCTCGAGCCGGGCCCGGGTCTGCGCGTCACGGTCCATGGTCCTGGTCACCTCGGCTACTGGCCGGTGAAGCGGAACTCCGCCTGCCACGGGTCGTCTGAGTGGACAACATCCCAGTAGCGCTCAGCAATGGGCTCCGGGTCGAAGGCGGTACCGGCAACGATCTGCCCGTCGATCGTGAGCGTCGCCACTCGTATGCTGTCCGGTGCCAAGTCAGCCCCGAGCATCGTCGCGGCCGACCGGAGAGCGGCTTTCCCGAGCGATACCGTCGCGAGCGCCGGTATCGGATGATCAGCGAAGCCACCACCCGTGACGATCATGGCGCCGAATCCCGCGGCCCGCATCGCCGGGGCGGCCTCCTGCGCGACGACGATGGCACCGATCACGTCGACGGCATAGGCGGTCTGTAGGTGGGCGACGCTGGCACTCAACAGCTGGTCCGGCGTACCCATCACCGCGTTGTAGATGATGAGTCCCGGTGCGCCTTCCCCGCGGTAGAGGTCGGCCATTCGGGCACCCAGGCCCTCGGGATCGCTGGCGTCCGCCTCGATCGTGGCGGTCTCGGCGCCGGTGTCGGACAAGCCGCGCGCGAGGTCACCCAGCCGGTCGGCGTTCCGGGCGACCAACGTGACTCGGTAACCACCGACAGCGAAGCGCCGGGCGACGGCCATCCCCAGACCCGGCCCGGCGCCGACCAGGAGCAGGTGACTGCGGTCGACGGTGCCCACGCCGCCGTCGCCGTGCGGTTCGCTGCCAGGTGTGCCGGTCATGAGGCTCCTCGCTCGATCGAACCGGCGGGATTTCGAGCTGGAGCGGGCGACGGGAATCGAACCCGCATGTCCAGCTTGGAAGGCTGGGGCTCTGCCATTGAGCTACGCCCGCGTACGCCACGGTGCGGCGCGGTCACAGCGTAGCCGCTGGTCCGGCCCGGGTCGCCTAGACTCGGCGTCGCACCGCCGGGGTGTGGCGCAGCTTGGTAGCGCACTCGCTTTGGGAGCGAGGGGCCGTGGGTTCGAATCCCGCCACCCCGACCGATCGACCGGAGGCGGATCGACCGTCGTCCGGCGTCTGGCTCGGCGGCCCGCAGGACTCCCCTAGACTCGGTTGCGGTGACCGCCGGTTCGGCGGTCCGCGTCGTACCGCCCCCCGACGATCGAGGAGATCCTGCCGTGAAGAGCACCGTCGAGAGCCTGAGCCCGACCAGGGTCCGGCTGGCCGTAGAGGTGCCATTCGACGAGCTGAAGCCCAGCCTCGATCGTGCCTACAAGCAGATCGCCGGACAGGTCCGGGTCCCCGGCTTCCGGCCGGGCAAGGCACCCGCCGCGATCATCGACCGCCGGGTCGGCCGCGGCACCGTGCTCAACGAGGCGGTGCAGGACGCGGTCCCGCGCTACTACGCCGACGCGATCCAGGAGACCGGCGCCAAGGTCATCGGCCAGCCAGACATCGAGGTCACCAAGATCGACGACGGCGACGTGCTGGCTTTCACCGCCGAGGTCGACGTCCGGCCGGACCTGACCCTGCCCGACCTCGCCGGGCTGAGCGCCACCGTCGACGAGGTCGACGTCGCCGACTCCGACATCGACGAGCAGATCTCGGCGCTGCGCGACCGCTTCGCGGTGCTGCAGGGCGTCGACCGGCCGGTGCAGTCCGGCGACTACGTCTCGATCGACCTCTCGGCCAGCGTCGACGGCGAGCCGTTGCCGGACGCCGCCTCGACCGGGATGTCCTACGAGGTGGGCAGCGGCGAGCTGATGGAGGGCCTGGACGACGCGTTGTCCGGAATGTCCGCCGGCGAGACCAAGGAGTTCACCACCGAGCTCGTCGGGGGCGACTACGCCGGGCGCACCGCCGACGTCTCGGTGACCCCGCGGTCGGTGAAGGAGAAGGAGCTACCCGAACTCGACGACGACTTCGCCCAGACCGCGAGCGAGTTCGAGACGCTGGCCGAGCTGACCGAGGACATCCGGACCCGGCTGCAGCGGGTCAAGCAGGCCCAACAGGGCAGCGACGCGCGCGACAAGGTGCTCGACGCCCTCCTCGCCGCGACCGACGTACCGCTGCCGGACTCCGTCGTGGAGACCGAGCTCAACTGGCGGCAGGAGAACATCGACCGGCAGCTGGCCGAGGCCGGCATGAGCCGGGAGGACTACCTGAAGGCGCAGGAGCAGAGCGAGGCCGACATCGACGCGGAGATGCGCAGCAGCGCCGAGCAGGCGGTCAAGACCCAGCTCGTGCTCGACGCCCTCGCCGACGCCGAGCAGATCGGGGTCTCCGACCAGGACCTCACCGAGCACATCGTCGCCGAGGCCCAGCGTTACGGCGTCGCGCCGCAGCAGCTGGCCCAACAGGTGCAGCAGTCCGGCAACCTCGCCTCCCTGGTCGCCGACGTACGCCGCAACAAGGCCATGCGACACGCCCTGGCCGCGGCGACCGTGACCGACTCCGCCGGCAACCCGGTCGACCTGACGCCGCTGCTGGGCCCGGACGAGGACGACGAGGCCGCCGACGGCACCGCCGACCCGACCGTGCCGGACGAGCAGACGGGTGAGCAGGCCCAGGCGGACGCCGAGGGTCCGGCCGCCGAGGCCGAACAGCATTCGGACGACGCGAGCGAGTCCGAAGCCGAACAGCGCAGCTGAGGATCGGCCGCCCTCTCCACGCTGCCGGTCCACGCCCTGAGCGAACAAGGACCGAACCCGGATTCTCCGGGGTCGAGCGCGCGTTAGGGTCGCCGTAAGAGAAAGATCCCGATCCGTGGAGGCAGAAGCATCGTGACCGACCTCACGTCCGGCCCGACCTCGCCGTCGCTGCGGGCGCCCTCGTCGCGGGCCTCGGGCGGCATGAACCTCAACGACTCGGTCTTCGACCGCCTGCTTCGCGAGCGGATCATCTTCCTGGGATCCCAGGTGGACGACGCCACCGCCAACCAGCTGTGCGCGCAGATGCTGCTGCTCTCGGCCGAGGACCCGGCGCGCGACATCAACTTCTACATCAACTCACCCGGCGGCTCGGTGACGGCGGGGATGGCGATCTACGACACGATGGAGCTCATCCCGTGCGACGTCGCCACCTGGGCGATGGGCCTCGCTGCCTCGATGGGGCAGTTCCTGCTCAGCGCCGGCACCCGCGGCAAGCGCTATGCCCTGCCGCACTCCCGGATCCTCATGCACCAGGGGTCGGCCGGCATCGGCGGTACGGCGTCGGACATCGCGATCCAGGCCGAGCAGTGGAATCTCACCAAGCGCGAGATGGCCGAGCTGACCGCTCAGCAGACCGGTCAGACCGTCGAGCAGATCGAGAAGGATGCCGACCGCGACCGCTGGTTCACCGCCCAGGAGTCACTGGACTACGGATTCATCGACCACGTCGTGAGCAGGGCGCAGGACGTGCCCGGCGGGGTGGCTCCGTCGGAGTAGCCAGCGGGCCACCCGGGCCGGCGTACCGAACTTTCGGAGGACGACACAAGTGAGCGACCCACTGCACCCCACCAGCCGCTACGTGCTGCCCTCGTTCGTCGAGCGCACGAGCTACGGCATGAAGGAGTCCAACCCCTACAACAAGCTCTTCGAGGAGCGAATCATCTTCCTCGGAGTGCAGATCGACGACGCCTCGGCGAACGACGTCATGGCCCAACTGCTGGTCCTGGAGAGCAACGACCCGGACCGCGACATCCTGATGTACATCAACTCGCCAGGTGGGTCGTTCACGGCACTGACCGCGATCTACGACACGATGATGTTCGTCCGCCCCGACATCCAGACCTACTGCATGGGGCAGGCCGCGTCGGCGGCCGCGGTGCTGCTCGCCGCGGGGACCCCGGGCAAGCGGGCCGCGACGGAAAGCTCGCGGATCCTCATCCATCAGCCCTCCGGCGGCGTCGAGGGGCCGATGCAGATCAGCGACCTCGACATCCAGGCGAAGGAGATCGGCCGGATGCGCACCCTGATGGAGACCATCCTGGCCCGGCACACAGGCCAGACGCTCGATCAGGTCAAGGCCGACGTGGAGCGCGACAAGATCTTCACCGCAAGCGAGGCCAAGGACTACGGCCTCATCGACGAGGTCATCCAGACCCGGAAGCTGTCGGAAGCCAAGTCCGGCTGACGGCGGCCGGAGCGCGGCGCGCCCCCCGAGAAAGGGAGGTGCGTACACGGCCCGACGGGGTACCGTCGGGCCAACGCATCGGCCGCGACCCGCCGGTGGGAGAGGGAGAGGGTGTAGGTGGCACGCATCGGCGACGGTGGAGACCTGCTCAAGTGCTCCTTCTGTGGTAAGTCGCAGAAGCAGGTCAAAAAGCTCATCGCGGGACCAGGGGTCTACATCTGCGATGAGTGCATAGACCTGTGCAACGAGATCATCGAAGAGGAACTCTCCGAGTCCGCTGAGCTCAAGTTCGACGAGCTGCCCCGCCCGGCCGAGATCTACGACTTCCTCAATGAGTACGTGATCGGTCAGGAGCCGGCGAAGAAGACGCTGGCCGTGGCCGTCTACAACCACTACAAGCGGGTCCGCGCGGGCGGCGAGCGTCCTGCGGGCGCCCACCGCGACGACCAGACCGTGGAGCTGGGCAAGTCCAACATCCTGCTGCTCGGCCCGACCGGCTGCGGCAAGACCCTGCTCGCCCAGACCTTGGCCAAGATGCTGAATGTCCCATTCGCGATCGCGGACGCCACCGCGCTGACCGAGGCCGGCTACGTCGGTGAGGACGTCGAGAACATCCTCCTCAAGCTCATCCAGGCCGCCGACTACGACGTCAAGCGCGCCGAGACGGGGATCATCTACATCGACGAGGTCGACAAGATCGCCCGCAAGAGCGAAAACCCGTCGATCACCCGCGACGTGTCCGGCGAAGGTGTGCAGCAGGCGCTGCTGAAGATCCTCGAGGGCACGACCGCGTCGGTCCCGCCGCAGGGCGGCCGCAAGCACCCGCACCAGGAATTCATCCAGATCGACACCACCAACGTGCTCTTCATCGTCGGCGGCGCGTTCTCCGGCCTGGAGCGGATCATCGAGTCGCGGGTAGGCAAGAACGGCATCGGTTTCGGCGCCGAGATCCGCGGCAAGTTCGACGTCACCACCGCTGACGCGTTCTCCGAAATCATGCCGGAGGACCTGCTGAAGTTCGGGATGATCCCGGAGTTCGTCGGCCGGCTGCCGGTCATCACCACGGTCAGCAACCTCGACCGGGCCGCGCTGATCCGCATCCTGACCGAGCCGCGC
>DASXJE010000020.1 GCA_036497565.1 Mycobacteriales bacterium | reverse complement strand
TGCGGCTTGAGGATGGCGATGTCGAACCGCTCGATCTGCCCCGCCTGTGCGAGTAGTTCGAGGTAGCCCCTCGTCTCGTTGAGTAGATCAAGGGCTTGTCTTTCCCGACCCTGCGTCGGCAGGCCCCACGCGACCCAGAATGCGGCTTCGGCCATGGCCCCTACCTTTATCACCTTTACCCCTCGGCACGCGGGGCGGACACTCGGTCTATCGAGTCCGTGTATGTAGGAGTTCACTTATGGCCGGTCGCCGAATCGCTCGTTTCTTTGGTATCGCGATCCTGATCATGTCGGCACTGCTATGCGCGCCCATCCCGTCCGTGTCCGCCCAACCGTGCCCTGACGTGGACGTCGTATTCGCCCGGGGTACCAGCGAGGCGCCTGGTGTCGGCGGGGTCGGACAGGCGTTTGTCGACGCAGTGCGCTCACAAGCCGGTGGCAGGTCGGTCGGGGTATACGCGATCAACTACCCCGCTAGCAGCGAGTTTTCCGGCGGCCTCCAGTTCGCCGCGACGGTCATCGAGGGGATCAGGGACGCGGGCGCTCACATCCAGGACATGGCCGCAAACTGCCCGAACACCAGGATGGTGCTCGGCGGCTTCTCCCAGGGCGCCGTCGTGGCGGGGTTTGTTACCTCTGCCGCCATACCGGAGGGTGTTCCCGCCGCCGCGGTGCCCTCGCCAATGGCTCCGGATGTGGCCAACCACGTCGCCGCGGTGGCGCTGTTCGGAAGACCATCGGATCAATTCATGCGCGATGTCGGTGCGCCGCCTATCGTCATCGGCCCGCTGTACGTGCCAAAGACGATTGACTTGTGCGCTCCTGACGACACCATCTGCAACGGCGCGCCGCCGGGGGCGCCCGGCGTCGCCCATGCCCTCTATCCGGTGAACGGCATGGTCAACCAGGCCGCAACCTTCTCGGTGGGTCGGCTCTAGGCTCGCCGTCGCACAGCGCGCTGAGTCCGCCGGCGGTCCAGGCTGGCGTCACGCCCGCCGCACGCAACAGATACCGCACGCGCTCGTGCGCGCTCCAGCCGAACGCTTCATGGAGTCCGTCGAGCATGGTGCGTAGGTAAGCCGGCGATGGCGAGGTCGGCACGAGATCCTGCAACGACGTGATGGTGAACATTGGCAGGCCGTCCCGGTCGTCCACGTGCAGGAGCGTCTCCTAGACGTGGGTGCCACCCACCGGCCATTGCCGGTCGACCCCGAGATGCAGCGCCAGGTCGCTGCCGACCGGTTGTCTGGCTTCCTGGGCGACCACGTCGCTGAGCTGTCCGAAGGTGAGCAGGTACGCCCGCGCGGCCAGCTCTCCGTCGGCCGCAGGATCGTAAAACGCGATGCCGCCGCCCCACACCGTGGACTCTCCGGAGAAGGTGAGAACGCCGGGCAGCTGGATACCGATGTCGCGTTGGGGCGGCGACTGGTCCCGACACCCGAGATGTAGCAGTTGAAGCGCGCTGCGCGCATGTTCGATCCGTATGCGACGTACCAGACGAGATCGTCGGTGCCCGGACGCGGATTCAACCGACTACGCATCCTTCCTCAAGTGCCTGCTCCGCCTCTTGTAGCACGACGGACTGCGCCTTCTCGTAGATGCGCCAGGCATCCTCGGGGGTGTCTCCGACCGCGGTCAGGCCGACGCGGCCGCACTCGGTGAGACAGCTGATCATGTGAAAGACCACTCCCGTTCGCCGAGCCTGGTCGAAATGCAGACCGTGTCGTACGACGACGTCGAACAGTTCGGGCACGGTCAGCGCCTTGAGCCGGTCGTCCTCGAAGTGGTCGGTCGCGACCAGATACTTGCTGCTGCCGCTGGGGGTCAGGAAGACCCCGCGGTCGCCGTCGTAGATGCCGTCGGTGAGGAATTGCAGGGTGAGGAACGGATGGGTGGTCCCGCCCTTGCGGAGGTTCAACTCGATCGCATACGGCGTCCATGCGCCCGTGCTGTCTTGCACCACAACGAAATCCACCGCAAACCTGCCGAGCGCACCGAGCTCTGCGAGGCGTCTTCCGATCACCATGGCGGGCTCTGCGATGGCCGCGGCGTAGTCGGGATTTGCCGGGAACACGCAACCGAGATACTTCTGGCCGCTCGCGCCACCGAGAAGCTGGTCGTGGGTGGAGAGCAGCTCGACGGTGCCATCGGGCAGTGCCCGCATCTGGACGCTCGGACTGGTCAGTGCTTCTCCGGTGATCCGCTCCTCCACGATGCCGCCATGCTTCTCAAAGGCTGCCAGGTAGACCTCGACAGAAAGGGATTCCGCCTCTGGCTGCAAGTTGAGCACGCGATCCCTGACGACGGCGGCTTCGTCCGGCGAGTCGGGGGCCGGCAGCTCGCTCAGGTCCACCATCGCGTTGCCCGCGCCAGACACGCCCTCGTTGAGCTTTACGATCGCCTGGCGCAGCGACGGCCGCCTCGCGCGCATGCCTTGCACGCCCGCGACGATGTCGTCGACCGTGTGGAGATCCTCGGCGCCGACCGGACAGCGAACCCCGAGTTCCTCGAACATCCTGCGGCAGCCGGTCTTGCTTCCGAGGTCCTCGAGCCGCGGGTCCGCGCCGTACATCGGGATACGGAGGCTCAGCGCGACATCGCGCTCGAGCGGTGTGGTGTTGTAGGGAATCATGTGACTGCGGTCCTGGTTGGGGATCAGCGACCGGATTTCCCGCAGAAGTCGCGGCCGCGCAAGCAGTTTGGAACTCAGCGAGATCCCCGAGGCATCCCCGACCGGAACCAGCGTGAGCCGGGCGCGGGCATGGCTGGGAATCACCCCGGGCAGCAATCCGAGGTAGTACTCGATGATCGACTCGGACACCGGCTGCGACGTCACATAGATCATGCGCAGCCGCGGTTGGCGGAGCAGCAGCAGCAGGAACAGTGCGCGTTCCTCCAAGGCAGACATGACGGTGCCGCTGCCGGGGGTGGCGCGTTCAATGCTGATCGAGGGGACCACCACGACCGATTCGTCCTCCAAGTCGAGCCTCATCGACTCCCAGACCGACGGCATCGTCAGCTGCAGGTCGTCGAAGCAGCGATAGCGCTCGTCTTCGTCGAGCTGGGACAGTTGTCGACCCGGTTGGCTGGGTGCCTCTAGTTGTGTCATGTTTTCCCGTCCTTGGTTTTGAGCGCGCTGATGTTGTGGACCCGCACCGTTTTGCTGAACCCCTTGGGCTGTATGTCGCCCACCATTTCCGCCACCGCCACATGCTCGGTGGCTGCAAGCACACGATCGGTGACGAGCACCTGCCAAGGCCCGGCGTCGGAACACAACCGGGCGGCAAGATTGGTAACGCTGCCGATGGCGGCATAGTCGAATCGGCCCTCGAAGCCGATCCGGCCGAGCGTCGCAAAGCCTTGGGCGATACCGATTCCCACGGGAAGCTCGTAGCCTTTGCGCCGCCACCGGGCGGCGAGATCGGTCACGGCGTCGCGGATCTCCAGCGCCGTCCGCACCGCGCGTTCGGCGGCGTCGTCGCACGGAATCGGGTCGTTGAAGAAAACCATGATCCCGTCGCCCGTGAAGCGTTCGAGGGTCCCTCCGTACGAGTGGACCAGGGCCCCAATGGCGTGGTGATATTCGGCAAGTACGCCCATCACCTCCTCGGGCTCACTGGTCTCCGCGAAGGGGGTGAAGTTCCTGAGATCGGTGAATAGGACAACGATTTCGCGGCGATGGCTGCCGAGCAGGCTCTCGTCACCGACGACGAGATCGGCCAGCTGGGGGGACAGGAAGTGGCGTAACCGGTTGGTGCGCTCCAACTCTGCGACCTGTCGGGCGACCCGTGTTTCCAATTCGGCGTTCCACTCGGCCAGCTCGTCAGCCTGTTGACGGATGGTGTCGTGGTACCGCTTGATCCGCGCCAGTGATTTCACTCGGGCGAGCAGCTCGCTCTGGTCGAAGGGTTTGGTGACGAAGTCGTCGGCCCCCGACTCGAGGGCGGCGAGCCGCTGTTCGGACCCGCTGGCCGTGATCATC
>DASXJE010000019.1 GCA_036497565.1 Mycobacteriales bacterium | reverse complement strand
TCGTCGCGCTATCCCTACGCGGAGGACGGCCGCATAGCGGTGCCGCCGACGGCCGATTGGAACGACCCTATGGTCAGCCTGAGCTTTGCTGCCGCAAGCACCGAGACGATCGGCGTTGCGACGGGTGTGCTGCTGCTCCCGGAGCACAACCCGGTCGTGTTGGCCAAGCAGGCGGCCACCCTCGATCAGTTGAGCGGCGGTCGGCTGACACTTGGCGTGGGTATCGGCTGGTCGCGGGAGGAGTTCGACGCGCTCGGCGTGCCATTCGCCCGGCGGGCGGCCCGAACCGCAGAGTACGTCGCAGCAATGCGCACCTTGTGGCGCGAGGACGTCGCCTCCTTCGACGGCGAGTTCGTCAAGTTCGAAGCCATCCGCGTGAACCCCAAACCTGTCGGCGACCGGCGAGTTCCCGTCATGCTGGGCGGCAACTCCGACCCGGCGCTCCGCCGGGTCGCCGCTTGGGGGGACGGCTGGTACGGATTCAACCTCGCCACCGTGTCCGACGTTGCCGAACGGCTGGCCTTCCTCGACGCGCAATGCCAGAGAATAGGACGCAAGACTGGGCAGCTGCGCCGCGCCGTCGCCATGAGCCAACCGCAGATCAGCGACCTCTCCGCGCTGGCGGATCTCGGTGTCGACGAACTGGTCATCGTGGACAGCCCGCCGGCCGACCCCCGGCTCGTCGCTGGGTGGGTGTCTGTCCTGGCTGAAAAGTGGGTGGCGGGCCTGAGTTAAACGTCATTGGCCCGTGCTGTGCCGTCCGTATTCGCAGTCCTAAACGAGGAAGCAACCCAACATCAAGGCTATGGGTGCAGCCTAGACGCCAACAGTAACTGAACGCTCCCGCGTCAAGTCCAAAATCACTCCCTAAGGGTGATTCCTTATTTCCGGCCTACGTGCGATGGTCATACGGCACTGTTGAAGAAGACGGGGGAAAACAGGTGAACCGCATATTGAGCGCAGCAGGCACCCGGCGCCCCGCCACCAGATGGGCGGCCGTCGCGAGCCTCAGCGCCATAGCACTGTCGCTCGCGGTCCCCAGTAGCGCCCAGGCGGTGAATCACTCAGCGTCCGCTAAACCCCTGGTGGGCGCGTCCCAAACGGTCGCGCACTGGGGCTCGCTCTCCGACGTTCCGGGCGTGATCAATAACCAGACCCTGACCCCGGCGCAGATGAAGCTGCCGGGTCCGGTGGCGGAGGTCGCGACCTCGAACTCGACGTATTACGCGCTGCTGGTCAACGGCACTGTGTATGCGTGGGGAATGGGCGACCACGGCCAGCTCGGCAACGGCACGACCAAGAATTCGTTCACCGTGCCAGTGCGAGTTCGCTTCCCGGCCGGGGTGAGGATCGCCTCGCTCCCCAATAACGTCATGCCCTATGACACCGGCCAGGCCGTCGACACCACGGGGCATGTCTGGGGCTGGGGCTACAACCGGGGCGGCGAGCTGTGCCTGGGCAATCGCCACCAGCATCGCGTCCCTGTCCAACTGCCGTTCACCCGGGTGACCGCCGTGGCCGGCGCGTTTGACCACGCGGTATACGAATCGGCCGGCCAGGTCTGGGCATGCGGTCTCGGCGAGCTCGGCGAGCTGGGCAACGGGACCTTCGGCACGAGCTTCGTGCCGGTCAAGGTGAAAGGTCTCGGCCCCTCCGCGCATGTCGTGGCGCTGGTGTCCGCGTTCGGGAACGCCGGCGCCCTGCTGGCCGATGGCAGGTACATGGACTGGGGCGTCAACGGCCTCGGGCAGCTCGGCATCAACTCGACGGCTAAGCGGTCCGACGTGCCGGTCGCGGTGCACCTGCCGGCCAAGGTGACACAGGTCACCCAAGGCGGCTCCGCGCCCGGCAACGGTCAGACGCTGGTCCTGCTCTTCAACGGCGCCATGTACGCCTGGGGCGCTGACAAAGCGGGACAGCTCGGAGACGGGAAGACGACGGCGGAGCGCGCGCCGGTACGGATCACCCCACCGTCCGGGGTCACTTATCATTTGCTTGCGTCCAACGGCTCCACCTCTTACGGCGTGACCCCTGCCGGGGAGGTGTACGCCTGGGGTGCCGGCTCGCAGGGGCAGATCGGCAACGGGACCAATGCGGGCAGCCTTACCCCGGTGAACGTCGCCTCCGGTGCCACTGGCATCTCCGGAACCGCCTTCGACGTGCTCATCTCCACTGGTCCGCATCCCCCATCCCGGGCCGTCGGCACGCTGACCCAGCTTCAGGGCTCCAGTGGGTGTCTGGTCGGCAGCACAAAGACCGGGTGCCAACTCGTCCGGGCGCTGCAGGGACCAGGGCCGCTGCTGGGCTCCCATGCCGTCGCTTTGAGCCCCCGTGGCGGCAACCTCTACGTCGCCTCCAGTCGCAGCCAGGCGGTCGCCGTGTTCCGCCGCAGCAAGTCGACCGGAAAGCTCACCCAGGCGCCCGGACCGGCTGGCTGTGTCGCCGCTCGCGGCGCCCAAGGCTGTAGGCCCGCGGTCGGGGTCGGCGGCCCGAACTCGGTGACCGTGAGCCCGGACGGTAAGAACGTCTACGCGACCTCGGCGCAGGGCGACTCGATCGCCATCTTCCGCCGCGACCCAATCACCGGCGGGCTGACCCAATTGACGGGGACCGCCGGCTGCATCGCGGAGACCGCAACACCGAGATGCGCAAGTGCCCGAGCGCTCAGTGGCCCGGACGTCGTCGCTGTCAGCCCCGACGGCAAGAACGTCTACGTCGGCGCGTTCTTCGGCGATGCCGCCCTGTCGTTTAGACGCAACGGGTCCACCGGCGCGCTCACCCAGCTGCCGGGCGCCAGCGGCTGCATCTCCACAGTCTCGGGTGCAGGCTGCGCCCACGGCCTTGCCATGAAAAATCCCGAGGGTCTGGCGGTCAGCGCCAATGGCAAGAACGTCTACGTCGCAGCCGCGGTCAGCGACGCGGTCGACGTCCTCACGCGCAACCCGGCGACCGGCGCGCTGACGCAGGCCACCGATGGCACCGGCTGTCTCACCAGCACACCGCAGGTCGGCTGCAGGAGCGCTCGGGCGCTGAGAGGATCGGACGCAGTGGCCATCAGCCCCGATGACCGCACCGTGTACATCGCCGGGGGGATATCAGCAGGCATCGCCATCCTCACTCGGAATTTGGGCACCGGCACGCTCACCCAGCAAGCCGGCTCCGCAGGCTGCGTGCTGAACTTCCCGGTGGCCGGTTGTGCGGTCGGTCGCCGACTGATCGATCCCGAGGGGCTCTCAGTCTCTCCCGACGGCGCCAGCGTCTATGCGACGACGTACCTGTCGAACGCGCTGGACGCGTTCAACCGCACCGCTAGCACCGGTGCCCTGATGCAGAGGACGGGCCTACGCGGGTGCTTCACCAGCGCAGCGACGCCGAACTGCACAACCGCACGCGGCGGGGTGCTAGGGGTCAGCTCCTCGGTGGTGAGCCCGGACGGCAATAACCTCTACGCGGTAGCGGCCTTGAGTAACAGCCTCACGGTGTTTCACCGTCGTACGACGAACTGACGGCCGCCGCCTGACCGCCCGATGAGACGCCGTGGTCCTCGACGTCGCCGACGAGGCGCAGCCCAGCACGTTCGGGCCTGATGTGGGGACCTGCGAATGCCGCCGGTGGGGTCTGCGCGGTCGACACCGCGATGGCCGACTCGTCGACCATGATGCCGAGTCCGGGGCGATCGCCGAGGATGATGCCGCCGTCATCAAAGGTCTGGTCGATGTCCAGGCCGAGCGGGGAAGTGAGGTCCTGCACCTCGAACGTCAGGTGGTTCGGCACGGCGACGGCGGCGTGCGCCAGCGGGTTGCCGTGGTGGCCAACCGGGCTCACCGGCAGGTCCCACGCATGCGCGACCGCCGCTACCCGCAGGAAGTGGGTGATGCCCCAGACGTTGCCCACCTGCACGATGTCGATGGCATCCGCATCGAGCAGCCGGCGGTACTGGTCCAGGCCGGTGAGGTTCTCGCCGGTCGCAACCCCCGCTCGGACCGCTTCCCGCACGGCACGCAAGCCGGCGGCGTCCCACCGCCGGACGGGTTCCTCGATCCAGGTCAGGTCGACGTGCTCTTCGAGTTCGCCGACGAAACGGATCGCCTGCGAGCGGTGCCACGACTCGTTGGCGTCGAACATCAGCGCCGGACGCGCGGCATTCCGGCCAAGGACATCTCGCATCGCCTGCAGTCGCCGAAGATCCCGATCCAGGTCGCGTCCGCCCTTCAGCTTCCCCGCGCCGAACCCCCGATCGGCGAAACGTTGATAGAGCGCGACCAGCGCATCGTCGTCGACGGCGATGTCCAGGCCGGAGGCGTAGCCGGGTACGAACCGGTCGCGCCCACCGAGAGTCCGCCAGAGGGGTTCGCCGGCCGCCTTGGCCTTCAGATCCCACAGCGCCATGTCGATCGCACCGATCGCGCCGAAGACCGCGCCGGAATGCCCTGTCTTGAAGACCCACGCGATCATCCGGTCATATAGCGCGCTCACAGCGCGCGGGTCCTCACCCTCGATCGCGCCGAACACCCGATCGATGTCGCCGTGCGCGCCGACCCCCACTCCCTCGAGCCCGATATCTGTCTCGAGGATGAGCACGTGAACGTCAGTCCGATCACCCGGCATGACGCCGTTGGCATCGCCGATCCGACGTCCCCAGTCGTGCGAGGTGACGAGGCTCCGATAGCCCGTGACCTTCATCAATGCTCCTTCTGCTGCGTACGTCCGTGTGAGTTTCGCCAGCTGACTCCGTCTCACTCGCCGTCAGGCGGATCCCAGCGAGCGACGTTCCGCAGCACCGCGATCTGAAGCGGCACTTGGCGATGAACAGTAGGTAAGGCGGTCCAGTGATACGGCTCTCACGGTGTTTCGGTGTTGGCGGCGGATTTCGACGGAGGTACCGACGGCGAGCTGTCGGATGATCCGCTGCTAGTTGGCGTCCCGTTCGTTGCCGAACCGTCGGGGCTTGCGATCTTCTTTTCCCCGCCGTTCTGAGCGCCGGCGATGTCGCCGATGATGGCGAGCGCCGTACCGGTGTCGTCCGCGGCGGCCTGTGCCTCGAGAGAGCCGGACGCGCTGCCACCTTTGGTCGGGGTGGCGCCGCGTTCGTCCAGCGAGCGGCCTTCGTTGATCTTCGCGCCTTGCACGCTGGCCGTGCCCTTGCCGCCGCCCGCGAGCCCGCCGGTGACCAGCCCGGCGGCGATCTTGGCCATCTCGATGTCCTTTTGAGCGGCCATCGCCGCGTTTGCGACTCCCTGTTGGCCGGCAGCGGTCGCACCCTGTCCGGCGCCGGTGATCGCGGCGAGCGCCAAGGCCTGCGCCGTCGCGGACCCACTCATGTCGCGGAACATCGCGCCGCTGGCCAACGCGCCGAGAGTGCTCGATAGGCCGGCGGGGTCGGGCAGCGCCGCCGGGTTGTTGAACGCAACGATCGGGGCTGCTAGCCCGGACGGTGTCGTATTGTCCTGCTGCGCCCGCGACCCCGCCTGCACGGCGGCGATATCCGGGGCCTGCAGCGGCACCGGCGAGTCCTGCCAGTTCCAGAACCGGGTGATGTCTAGCTTCTCCGCGCAGTTCGCACGCCCCAGCACCGCTTCGGCGAATACGCCACCGCTGGGCAGTGGGACGAAGTCCTCCACCGTCGTCTGGTAGTCCGCGTGCTTACCGATCCACTCCATCCAGGCCTGGTCGGCGCCCACCCCCGTGGGCTGCGCGGTGCCGTCGAGCAGGTCCCGCGCCTCCCATGGCATACGGAAGATCAGGTAGTTGCCGGTGACCCCTACCGGTGCCGGGTCAATGACCTGGGCGAGCGGCTGCCCGGCGTAGGTGTACGGCGCCAGCAGCAGTGCGACCGTCGCCGAGTCCATTGCACGCCACACGACCTGGCTGTAGTGCAGCTGATCTTGCGCCAAAAGCATCTTCAGCGTCTGCATCGGGTCGCCGCGTCGCAGTGTCAAAACCTGCTCGCCCTGGCCGGCGCCGGCACCGTAGGCCACGACCGGCACGTCGACCTGCAGCGGAGCACCGCGGTAGGCGAGCACGAGGGTGACGAATCCGGTCTGCTGGACACCGTCGGTATCCAGGGTCAGCGAAACGACGTCGCCAAGCGGGACCGGGAGGAACCCATCCGCCTCGAACGGCTGCCCCGCGTTGCCGACATTCGGCTCGACGTTCATGTAGGTGGTGTTCTCAGGCGAACCCTCGGGAAAGTACAGGCCGGCGCGCTTGCATGGGAAGCTCGCCCGGATCTTCTGTAGGGTCGCCCCCTCGGGTACTTCGATCACGCTGCCGTCGACGGTGTTGAGGGCGCGGACGACGGACTGGCTGGTGTCGTTCCCCGCAGCCGGCTGCCCCGATCCGGTGTCGTCGGTCGGAGCCGGAGGGACGAGCCGTTGGACCGTCGGACGGATCTCGACAGTCGTCGACTGCGGAGTCTGGGCGTCGAGCAGGGTCCGCGTCTGCGGGTCGAGCGCGGCGGCTTGCAGCGCATTGCGGTAGCGGCGTACGACGATGTCCCCGGGGGCCTCGACGCCGGTCGCCGTGGTGGCGAGGAAGTCGATCGGCTTCATGGGCACGAACAGGCAGGGCTCGAAACGGTGCAGGCCGACCCTGGTCCGGTAGATCTGCACGACCTCGTAGTACTGGACGGTCAGCGCGTGCATGTGGTTGAAGTTGCCGACCACCCGGGTGCTGATGTTCTCATGCTCGGCCTGGGACAGTTCGCGCACAACCGAGGCGTACATGTTCCGGGCGGAGCTGGCCGCCTGATCCGTGCTGTCTGCGACGTTCTGGGTCATCGACGCCGCAATGCTGCGCACCCCCGACGAGCCGGTCACGATGCTGGAGTCCGCGGCGGTGTTGGCCGTGCTACCGCTGCCGCCGATGGTGAGACCGCCCGCGCTGAAGCCGCCCCCACCACCACCCTGAGTCTGCTGGCCGTGCGAGGCGGTTTGCGAAAAGCCGTTCTGCGCCTCGGCGGCAACGGCGTTCTGCACCTCACTCATCGCCCGCTTCTGCGTCGTATCGGCCATCAACGCCTCGGTCTGACCGCCCGTGTCCAGCTGGGTGCCGGTCTGCTGCCGCGACCAGTCGATCATCGCGACCCGGGTGCTCTCGCCCGGGGCGAGCGCGAGGCTGTGCAACAGCTGACCAAGCGCGACGCCTTGCGAGTACCAGGACTGCGCGAAGGTGAGCCGCGCGCCCCGGACCGGGCGGCTGAACCCCGAACCGCTGAGCGCAGTGACGGGATCGAGAGGCCCCGCGTCCTCCAGCGCACTTCGCGTTCCGCCCGTCGGATCGTCGAGGTCGGCGAGGACGAACGACGAGTAGTAGGCGCGCTCGAGCGGGTAGCGTCCACTGCCCGGAAGGAGGTCACCCGGAGTTCCGTCCGCATCGGCCGGGGCCGCGCCGACCGACTCGGCGAGAATCGACCGGGCCGCCGCATACGGCGGCCACAGCGCAAGGTCACGGATCGAGCGCACGTCGAGCGACTCACTCACCGCGCCGTTACTGCCCGCTCCGGCCACCAGACGAAGCGTCCCGACCGACTGATCCGGAGCGGCCTCGATCGGCCCACCCGGAGGCGCCGCGAACAGGTCACCGGGAAGCGCGCCGCTGCGACCATCACCGTCGGTGGCCACCCGCAGCACGGTGGCGGCGGCTCCGAACGTCGACGAGCCAGCGAGATCGAAGACCGTGGCGATGCCCAACGTGTTCAACGCATGGGCCGCGTCCGGCCCAACCCCGAGCAAAACGACGGGCGAGGACCGCAAGACCTCGTCCAGCTCCATGCCCATGGCGTCGCTGCGCAGAAAGTCCTGGTAGCCCATAACAATCCCCCAAACTCGTGGCCGCCGACCAAAGCCGAGCGGGAACGCAAGCCAGCCGAGCGACTCCATGGCAGCCGAGTCACGATGAGCATGGCAGCCGTCGGCAAAACGGTCCAGCAACCTCCTGAATCCACCTCAGATGTCGAGACCAGCCGAAACGCTTGACGCAGCGCTCAGCGTGGGCCCGGGAAGGTGAACCGCGTGCAGTCCTGCGGGAACGCGAACCACGCCAGGGCGCGCTTCGGAACAATGACCCGTAGCCCGCCGCCCTGATCGCCGGCCCACGAATCCGGTCCCGGCGCGTATCCCGGGTGGTACTTCTCGAACGCCGTCGCCAGCCGGGCACCCAGCTCGTCCGGGTCGGCACGCGTCGCCACGGAGTTGCCGTCGACGATGACGACTTCCGTGCCGCTCTCCAGGGTGAGCGTGCAGGCGGTGTTGTGGGCAAGGTTGCGTACGTGACGCGTCGTCGGCGCGCCGTCGTAATAGAACCTGCCGTCCAGCCAGACTCCCCAGCGCGGCACCGAGTGCGGGGTCCCGTCTGGGCGGACCGTGGCCAGCCAGTAGTGCTTGGAGGCGCGCAGACGTTCCTCAACCTGCTCCCAGTCCAGCATGCCGTCGGTGGTGGGCGGCAGTCCGTAGCCGTCGGGCATGGTCGGACGGGCACGGCCGGGGCGCGGTGCTATGGGCATGCGAAGGACACTAGCGCCCACGTCCGACACCGCTAGCCAACCGCGTCGCAACCGGACCGATCACCGGGCACGACGGCGCCGCGCGCAGCCCGGTCGGGGCAAGAGGTCCATCGCCCTGGGCGACTTGTCGCCTTCGACCTGCGGGGCCCAACCGCCGCGTGGCATTTCGACCTGCGGGGAGCAGGTGGCGGCTACGCCCGACTGCGAGGCTGACGCCATCGTTCCGAATGGAGGACATCCCGATGGCCCTGATGCGCTTCGATCCCTTCCGAGAACTCGACCGGCTGACCGAGAGGGTGGCGGGAGAACGTCCGCTCCGCACGATGCCGATGGAGGCCTTCCGCCGCGGCGAGGAGTTCTACGTCGTGCTGGATGCCCCGGGCGTGGCACCCGACGACATCGACGTCACTGTGGAGCGAAACGTCGTCACCATCAATGCACGGCGGCAGCCGGTCCGTCAGGACGGCGACGAGGTGCTCATTGACGAGCGTCCACACGGCGACTTCACCAGGCAACTGTTCCTGGGAGACAACCTCGACACCAGCAAGGTCGGGGCGAACGTCGAGCTCGGCGTCCTGACCCTGACCATCCCGGTAGCCAAGAGCAGCAAGCCGCGGCGAGTTCAGATCGGGCCATCGTCCGAACGCCAGCCGGTTGAGACCAGTCAAAAGGCAACGGCAAACGCCCAGGCTTAGGAGTCGGCGATGACCGAGCAGACCACGGAAACAGCATCTGCCGGCACGGCCACATCTACCCCCCAGGCCGACAACCAGCAACCACTACGCCGGACCGTCGCGTCGTTCATCCGTTACGTGGACGCCGAAGCCGCCGTTGAATACCTGGCTGAACAGCAGTTCCCGATCGACCGGGTAGCGATCGTGGGAGAGGACGTCCGGATGATCGAGCAGATCGTCGGGCGCGTGAACTACTGGCGTGCGGCGATGCACGGCGCCGGGTCGGGCGCGGTCCCCGGCGTCCTCATCGGCTGGCTATTCGGCGTGTTCGACTGGTTCCATCCGGTAATCGCCAGTGTCGCGCTCGCTCTGTACGGGTTGCTCTTCGGCGCGGTGATCGGGGCGCTGCTCGGCGTCTTCTTCCACGCGCTGCAGCACGGACGGCGGGACTTCGTCGCCGTACAGGCGATATTGCCCAGCCGGTACGAGCTGATGGTCGGCGACGAAGTGGCTGATGAGGCAGCACGGCTGCTCCAGGAACGCGATCCTGGCCGCCGTGTCCGGGCCTGAACAGCACCGAACTGAGGACTTTTGGGTATCTCGAAGGAGTAACTCATGGCGAAGGCAGTCGGCATCGACCTGGGCACTACCAACTCGGTGATCGCGGTCTGGGAAGGCGGGGAGCCCAGGGTGATCCCCAACGTCGAGGGCGCAAGAACCACCCCCTCGGTGGCGGCCTTCACCGACAGTGGTGAACGGATGGTGGGCCAGTTGGCCCGCCGTCAAGCGATCTTGAACCCGAAGGGCACGATCTACTCGGCCAAGCGCTTCATCGGCCGGCACTTCGACGAGGTGCAGGACGAGGCCAAGGCGGTGACCTTCGACGTGGTCCCGGACGAGCATGGCAACGCGCGCTTCGAGGTCCGCGGAAAGAAGTATGCACCGGAAGAGATCAGCGCGCTCGTGCTGCGGAAGGTCGCCGAGGACGCATCAAAGAACCTCGGCGAGCGGGTTACCGAAGCAGTCATCACCGTGCCTGCGTACTTCAACGATGCTCAGCGGACCGCCACCAAGGACGCCGGCCGAATCGCCGGCCTCGAGGTGCTACGCATCATCAACGAGCCCACCGCGGCGGCGCTCGCCTACGGGCTCGACAAGCGCGAGCACGAAACCGTGCTTGTCTTCGACCTCGGTGGTGGGACGTTCGACGTCAGCGTTCTCGATGTGGGCGACGGTGTCGTGGAGGTGCGCGCGACCTCCGGCGACACCCACCTCGGTGGCGACGACTTCGACCGTCGACTCGTCGACTACCTCGCCGACGAGTTCAAGAAAGACAACGGGATCGACCTGCGCAACGACCCGCAGGCATTGCAGCGGCTGTTCGAGGCAGCGGAGAAGGCCAAGGTCGAACTCAGCTCGGTGAGCCAGACTCAGGTGAGCCTGCCGTTCATTACGGCCGGTGCGGACGGCCCGAAGCATCTGTCCATGACGATCATGCGATCCACCTTCGAACAGATCACGGCAGACCTGGTGGAGCGGTGTCTCGGCCCGGTCAAGCAGGCGATGTCCGACGCCAGGGTGACCGCGGACGACATCGACGAGGTGATCCTCGTCGGCGGGTCCACCCGGATGCCGACTGTGCAGGCACTGGTACGCCGGATGACCGGCGGCAAAGAGCCGAACATGTCGGTCAACCCGGACGAGGTCGTAGCGCTGGGAGCAGCCATTCAGGCCGGCGTGCTCAAGGGCGAGGTGCAGGATGTGCTCCTGCTGGACGTGACCCCGCTGTCTCTGGGTGTGGAGACGCAGGGTGGCGTGATGACGAAGATCATCGAGCGCAACACCACCATTCCGGTTCGCCGTACCGAGGTGTTCTCCACCGCGGAGGACAACCAAGGCGCCGTCGACATCGTCGTGTTGCAGGGTGAGCGAGAACTTGCCAAGGACAACCGGGCCCTGGGCCGGTTCAGGCTGGAGAACATCCGGCCCGCGCCGCGCGGGGAGCCGCAGATCGAGGTCACGTTCGACGTCGATGCCAACGGGATCCTCAATGTCACTGCGCGGGACAAGACCACCGGAGCCGAACAAGGCATCACGATCAGCGAGAGTTCCAACCTCGACCGCAGCGACGTCGAGAGCATGGTGTCCGAAGCCGAGCGGCACCGGGCGGAGGACCAGGCAACACGGCAAGCCGTGGACGCGCGCAACGAGTTGGACTCGGCCGCCTACCAGGTCGAACGCCAGTTGAACGAGCTCGGCGACTCCGCTGCGCCGCACGAGCGGGCTCGCGCAGAGATGCTTATCGCCGACGCGCGGGAAGCGATCAAGCAGCAAGCGTCGCTGGAACGGGTCCGGTCACTGACGTCCGAACTGCAGCAGGCCCACTCGGGGCTCATGGCTGCTCGGTCCGGTGGTGGCAACGGTGCTGGACCGGACGGGTCGGGGCCCGCCGGAACGGAGCAGTCCGCGAACGCGCAGACCGGTAGCGACGATGACGTCATCGACGCCGACTTTGACCGTACGTAGGCGGACCGATGTCCACTCGCGAGGAGGGCGAGAACGCCGAGGCAGTCGTGCGAACCGTCCCGGCTGAGACGGACTCGGCACCGTCGACGCCCGGAGAAGAACAGTCGGAGGAGGCCCAGGCCGTCGCCATAGTCGGCGAGCTGGAGGACCGATGGCGCCGAGCGGTGGCCGACCTGGATAACCTCCGCAAGCGGTACGCCCGGGATCTCGAACGGGAACGGGCGGCCGAGCGTAGCCGGGTGGCTGCAGCCTGGCTCCCAGTGGTCGACAACCTCGAGTTGGCGCTCGCGCATGCCGGAGGTGGGTCGGATCCCATCGTCGCGGGTGTGCGCGCCGTCCGTGACCAGGCGGTTGAGGTCCTCGCGCGCCTGGGCTTTCCCCGGCACGACGAGATCGGGCTGCCCTTCGACCCGACGAGGCACGAGGTGGTGGCCGTCGTCGAGGACCCCGACGCCGAGCCGGGAACCGTCGTACAGGTCGTGCGTCCTGGCTACGGCGACGGCGAGAATCAACTCCGTCCCGCCGCCGTGACCGTCAGCCGGCGGCAGGGTGGCTGACCGGTGGACCGGGACTACTACCAGGTGCTCGGCGTACCCCGCGACGCGAGCACGGAAAACATCCAGCAGGCCTACCGGCAGCTTGCCCGCAAGAACCATCCCGACGTGAACAACGACCCGGCGGCGGAGGACCGGTTCAAGGAGATCAACGAGGCCTACCACGTGCTCGCCGATCCGAAGACCCGGGCACGTTACGACCGGTTCGGCGCGGACTTCCGGCAGATCCCGGAGGACTTCGACCCGCAGGCCGCGACGCAGGGATTCGGTCGCGGCAGCCCCGGCCGCTCGCAGCGTGCCGGGGGCCGCAGTCGCGGCCCTCGAGCGGGCGCCAGCCGTGGTACCCGAACCGGTGGCGGCCGGGTCTACACCTCGGACTTCGGTGGATCGGACTTCGGAGACTTCGACGAGATCGACATCGACGACCTGTTCGGCGGCATGTTCGGTGCGCGCGGCGCGACCGGCCCGATCCCCGGAGCCGACCATGAGGCCGAGCTCGACCTCACCGTCGAAGAGGCCTACCGGGGTGGTCGGCGCAGCATCACCCTGAGCGGCCCCGGCGGGCCGCACAACTACCAGGTCACCGTCCCTGCGGGCGTCACCGATGGCCAACGAATCCGGCTCGCCGGCCAGGGCGGCGGGGGAAGCGGCAACGGTCCTGCCGGCGACCTGTATCTCGTGGTGAGGATTGCTCCGCACCCGCGCTACCGGCTTGCCAAGCGGGACATCTACGTCGACCTCCCGGTGACTCCTTGGGAGGGCGCACTCGGTGCGACGGTCCCGCTGACGACTCCGGGTGGCGAGACCAAGGTCAAGGTGCCTCCGGGGTCGTCGAGCGGACGACGGCTGCGGCTGCAGGCCGAAGGGATGCCCAACCCCAGGGGAAAACCGGGCGATCTGTATGCCGAGGTCAAGATCATGGTCCCGCCCAAACTCACCGCACAGGAGAAGCGTCTATTCGAAAAGCTCGCCGCCGAGTCGACCTTTGATCCGAGGAGATCCAGATGACCGCTCCCCTGCGACGCGGCCTGGCGAAGACGATCCGGAGCTATCCGCTAGTCCGGCCCGCTCGGCTCAGCATCGAAACGCTGACCCGCCGGACTGGATTGCACCCGGACTTGATTCATCGGTACGTCGCGCTCGGACTGTTGGATGTCGCACGAGATTCCGCCGGCGACGTGTGGTTCACCCAGGACGCACCCGCCACGATCGCCCGCATCCAGCGGCTGCGGGCCGGCCTGTCGCTGAACTACGCGTCGATCGGCCTGGTGCTCGACCTCTTGGACCGCATCACCCAGCTCGAGCTCGCGCTTCGGAGCAGTGGATCCACCAATCCGTCGGCCGCAAGGAGTGATCGGCAATGGACATGAACCGGCTGACCCAGAAGTCGCAGGAAGCGTTGCAGTCCGCGCAGAGCGAGGCGGCGCGACTGAGCCACACCGAGGTGGACGGCGAGCACCTGTTACTCGCGCTGCTCGACCAAGCCGACGGGCTCACGCCACGGTTGCTCGAACAGGTAGGCGCCAACGTCGAAGCGCTGCGGGCGGAGATCGAGGCGGAACTGGCTCGTCGACCGAAGGTGAGCGGCCCGGGGGCGCAACCGGGACAGGTGTATGTCACCCAACGGCTCGCGCGCCTGCTTGACGCTGCCGAACGTGAGGCCAAACGGATCAAGGATGACTACGTCTCTGTCGAGCACCTGGCGTTGGCGCTGATCGAAGAGGGGACGGCCACCGCCGCCGGGCGGATGCTCCAGGAGCACGGTGTGACCAGGGAGTCGTTCTTGGATGCATTGACGCGGGTACGGGGCAACCAGCGGGTCACCTCGGCCAGCCCGGAGGGGGCGTATGAGGCGTTGGAGAAGTACGGTCGCGATCTCGTCGCGGAGGCCCGCGCGGGCAGCTTGGACCCGGTCATCGGTCGAGACGCCGAGATTCGTCGGGTCGTGCAGATCCTCAGCCGCAAGACGAAGAACAATCCAGTCCTGATCGGTGATCCGGGTGTTGGGAAGACCGCCATAGTCGAGGGCCTGGCCCAGCGGATATTGCGTGGTGACGTTCCGGAGGGCCTGCGGGACCGGACGATCTTCTCCCTCGACATGGGGGCGCTCGTTGCCGGAGCGAAATACCGCGGCGAGTTCGAAGAGCGGCTCAAGGCCGTGCTGAATGAGGTGAAGGCTGCGGAAGGGCGCATCCTGCTGTTCATCGACGAACTGCACACGGTCGTAGGAGCGGGCGCCGCCGAAGGGGCGATGGACGCGGGCAACATGCTCAAGCCGATGTTGGCCCGGGGCGAGCTCCACATGATCGGTGCCACCACCCTCACGGAGTACCGCAAGCGCATCGAGTCCGACGCAGCATTGGAACGTCGGTTCCAGACCGTGATGGTCGACGAGCCGAGCGTGGAGGACACCATCTCCATTCTCCGTGGGCTGCGGGAGCGGCTGGAAGTATTCCACGGGGTTCAGATCCAGGACAGCGCCATGGTGGCCGCGGCGGTTCTGAGTCATCGGTACATCACCGATCGGTTCCTGCCGGACAAGGCGATTGATTTGGTTGACGAGGGATGCGCCCGGCTGCGTACCGAAATCGACTCGATGCCGGCCGAATTGGACGAGATCACCCGGCGAGTGACCAGGCTCGAGATCGAGGAAGCCGCACTGGAGAAGGAGACCGACCCGGCGAGCCAGGCCCGCCTCGACCAGCTTCGCAAGGAGCTCGCGGACCTGCGCGCGGTCGCCGACGCAACGCACGCCCAATGGGAGGCCGAGCGGCAGTCGATCCGGCGGGTTCAGGAGCTGCGGGCCGAATTGGAGCAGGTACGGCGCGATGCCGAGGAGGCCGAGCGCAACTACGACCTCAACCGGGCCGCCGAGCTCCGCTACGGACGGCTCGCCGAGCTGGATCGCCGGCTGGCCGCCGAGGTGGAGCAGCTCTCCGCGAAGCAGGGAACGGACAGGCTGCTGCCCGAAGTGGTCACCGAGGAAGAGATCGCCGAGATCGTAGCGGCCTGGACCGGAATTCCCGTGGCACGCCTGCAAGAAGGCGAGCGGGAGAAGCTGCTGCGTCTCGACGAGCTCCTCCGCGAACGGGTGATCGGTCAGGACGAGGCAGTGCAACTCGTCACGGACGCGATCATCCGGGCCCGCTCAGGGATCCGCGACCCGCGTCGGCCGATCGGCTCATTCATTTTCCTCGGCCCGACCGGAGTTGGAAAGACGGAGCTCGCGAAGACCCTCGCCGCGGCTCTCTTCGACACCGACGAGAGCATGGTCCGGCTGGACATGAGCGAGTACCAGGAGCGGCACACGGTGAGCCGCCTGGTCGGCGCCCCTCCTGGCTACGTCGGCTACGAGGAGGGCGGCCAGCTCACCGAGGCGGTGCGGCGCAAGCCCTACTCGGTAGTCTTGTTCGACGAGATTGAGAAGGCGCATGCGGACGTCTTCAACACCCTGCTCCAAGTGTTGGACGACGGAAGGATCACCGACTCCCAGGGGCGCACGGTGAATTTTCGCAACGCCGTGATCATCATGACGTCCAACCTGGGTTCGGAGTATCTACTCGAGGGCGCCACTATCGAGGGTGAGATCAAGCCCGAGGTCCGCGACCTCGTGATGGCTGAATTGCGCCATAGTTTCCGGCCCGAGTTCCTGAACCGGGTCGATGACGTCGTGCTGTTCAAATCGCTGTCACTGACGCACATCGAGCGCATTGTCGATATGCAGTTCGACGAGCTGCGCAAGCGGCTGGCCGATCAACGAATCAACGTCGAGCTGACCGAGCACGCCCGCCGGCTCATCGCTGAACAGGGCTTTGATCCGGTCTACGGGGCGCGCCCGCTGCGCCGGTACATTTCGCACGAGGTGGAGACGCGGATCGGGCGGGCGCTACTCCGGGGCGACGTCCGGGATGGGATCACCATCCTGGTCGACGTACAAGGCGGCGAGATCGCGGTGACCTTTCCGAAGAACGACTCGACCGTAGGAGCATCCACCTGACCGTGCGGTTGTCCACTGTGGAGTGAGCATGGCGATGATGAAAACGACGGTGCGGTGTGAGAACTGCGGCCGCACGAACCGGATACCAGCAGCAGCCGATGGGCGCCCCAAATGCGGAAACTGTGGGGCACCACTGCCCTGGATTGTCGAGGCGGGAGACAGCGACTTCACCGACATCGTCGAGAGGTCACCGATGGTCGTCCTGGTCGACATGTGGGCGCCGTGGTGTGGTCCGTGCCGGACGGTGACGCCAGTCTTGGAGCTACTGGCTCGGGAGCATGCCGGCACCATCAAGCTCGTCAAGGTCAACGTCGACGACGCACCCGGCCTGTCGCAGCGGTTCTCGGTGCGCGCGGTACCAACCCTGATGGTGATGTATCGGGGCGAGGTCGCAGCCTCACAGCCGGGGGCGGCCCCAGCGCCCGCGCTGCGGGCGTGGCTCCAACAAGCGATGGCGGGGATATCGACGTCCCAACAGAGTTCGTGACCGGCGTTCGCTCAGCGAACGCGTGCACACAGGGAGGCCCGATGAGGCTACGACCCATGGTCCGGCAGATGCCCATGCGGCTTGCTGTCGGCGCATTCATACTCAACTCCGGTCTGTCGAAGGCATCGGCAGATGAGACGACCGCCCAAGAGCTGCACGGGTTCGCGACGACAACGTACCCGGTCATCGGGAAGCTGACGCCGCAGCGGTTCATCACATTGCTCTCGAGAGGCGAGCTCGCGGTTGGCGCCGCCCTGGTGGTCCCCTTCGTCCCTGCCTTGTTCGCGGGCGCGGCACTGACTGGCTTCGCGGGCAGCCTGCTCGGGCTCTACCTGCGAACACCTGGGATGCACGAGGCAGGAGGCCTGCGTCCCACGAAGGAGGGCATTCCGCTCGCCAAGGACGTCTGGCTGCTCGGCGTGGGACTGTCCCTGATCGCCGACGCGTTGAGCGACATGCGTGGTCGATCATGACCGAGGTCGGCGTCGACCCTCACCTGTCCATGGTTCGTCATGTGATACCGCGGACCCCCAACGGCTGCGAAGAGTGTCTGCAGATCGGTTCGCCCTGGGTGCATCTTCGCCTGTGTCTCACCTGCGGCCATGTAGGTTGCTGCGACTCATCGCCTTTGACACACGCGCGGACACACGCACACACGGTCCATCACCCGATCGTCCGATCCTTCGAACCCGGCGAGTACTGGCGCTGGTGCTACGTTGACGAAGACTTTGCCTGACCCGCGAGTCGCGGATACGTCTGCGACGGAGTCGGACTCGGCCCTTCCCGAGACCCCAGACACCGACGGTGGGTATCCGCGACTGAGCGATGGACAGATCGCCGCCCTCGCCGACCGTGGCGAGCGGCGCGCCACTCACCGGGGCGAGCGGCTGTTCCAAGAAGGGGAGAGATGTTCGGAATTCTTCGTCGTCCTGAGCGGGAGGGTGGTCATTCTGCAGGGGCACTGCGACGAGGAACACGTCCTCCGGGTGCATGGGCCAGGGCGCTTCCTCGGCGAGCTCGGGCTGCTCGAGGGACAGCCCGCCTTCTACAGCGCGGAGGTCCGCATACCGGGTGAGGTTCTGGTGCTTCCCCTCGAAGAGCTCCGCGGATTGGTGGGCAGGGACCCCGTGCTCAGTGATCTCATCCTGCGGGCATATCTGATCCGCCGGATGCAGCTCATCGGTCTCGGTGCAGGCTTCCAGATCATCGGCTCCTGCTACTCGCCGGACACCCACCGACTCCGCGAATTCGCTGCTCGCAACCGGTTGCCGCACCGCTGGATCGATCTGGAGAAGGACGATGAAGCGGAGGCTCTCCTGCGCAGGTTCGGGATCAACCCGGCCCAGACGCCGGTGGTGGTCTGGGCCGGGAAGACGGTTCTGCGCAATCCCAGCAACGCGGAGATGGCGCGGGTGATGGGCCTGCTGCATGCCGAGGTTCCCGAAGACGTCATTGACATCCTCATCGTCGGGGCCGGACCGGCTGGGCTTGCCGCGGCTGTCTACGGTGCGTCGGACGGGCTGGTGACGACCGCCGTGGATGGTACGGCGACCGGCGGGCAGGCCGGGACCTCGTCGCGTATCGAAAACTACCTGGGCTTTCCGGCCGGAGTAAGCGGCGCGGAACTGGCCGAGCGGGCCGCCTTGCAAGCGGACAAGTTCGGCGCGGTGATCACCGTGCCCTTCACTGCGACGTCGCTCGAGTCGCGAGACGGTTACTACGTCGTGAGCATCGACGACGGCACGACCCTCACGGCCCGGACGGTGCTGCTCGCGACCGGCGCGCACTACCGGCGTCTTGGCGTGCCAGGACTGGACCGGCTGGAGGGGACAAGTGTCTACTACGCCGCCACCATGCAGGAGGCTCAGTTGTGTCGCGCCGATCCGGTCGCGATCGTCGGTGGTGGGAACTCCGCGGGCCAGGCTGC
>DASXJE010000018.1 GCA_036497565.1 Mycobacteriales bacterium | reverse complement strand
TGCGGCGGTCCTTCGTGCCGTACTCGATGAAGGTGCCGATCGCGGCATCGACGACGCGGTGGTTGTTCCACCATGCGTAGCGCAGGTCCCGCTCGAGCAGCTGGTGGTTGCCCTCGTCCGACAGCGCCATGAGCAGCGTTGCGTAGCCGTTGCTGATGTGGCGCGACTCGTCGGACTGCACCGAGTGGAACACCGTCGGCAGCAGGTAGTCGCCGTTGGCGGCCGCTTCGGCCGGCATGGCGACGAACAGCGTGTTCGTGAACGCCGTCTCGGCGACGATCGTGAGGTAGATGCTCGCCGCGGTGATCGCGTCACCGGTGATGAAGCCTTCGGCGAACTGCCGGCCGATCGAGCCGCAGTAGTCGTTCTGGAAGTTGCGCAGGCTCGAGTTGAAGCCGGCCGGGTCGATGTAGTTGTTCATGTAGAGGCGCTTGAGGTTCTGCTGGATCGTCGAGTGCCTCACCTCGTCGATCATCTGGATGGCCTGCCCGTTGTGCAGCTCCGGGTTCGGCACCGTGTTGAACAGCAGGGGCATCGCCCGTGCGGCCGAGATCTCCGGCAACGGAATGATCGACAGGAACAGCTTCTGCCACTCCAGCCAGCGCTCCTGGACCTGCCGGAACATGTTGCCCCGGATCGCCCCGTCCTCAGCGCCGTAGACGCGGTGGTCCTTCTCCTCCTGCATGGGGAAATAGGACCGCAGGACCTGCTTGAGCGGGTCCTTCTTCTTCGCCTTCTGGAACGTGTAGTCGGTGCCGTACTGCGATACCGGCGTGTGGTACCGCGGCTCCCATGCCAATTCCTGAATCTTCTCGTGGGCCTTGGCCATACTTTGTCGACTCATTGCCACCCCTCCGCGTGATCTGGGCCTTCATCGTCCATAAGACTCGCTGCCGGGCCGCTCGAAGGTCTCAAAATGAGACACCGGGCCCGCTCGCCCGCCCTCAGCCCTCCTCGAACACGACGGCTCTGATCTCTTCCAGGTGCGCGCGCACGTCCTCCATGACCTGACGGTTCCCCTCGGCGGCCGGTTCGATCCCGAGCGCGGACAGCAGGGCCCTGGCCGGCGGACCTGGGTCGCCGCTCTCGCCGAGCACCGGGTGCAGTCCCTCATCGGCGAGGTGGGTGAAGACCAGGTTGACGACGGTCCACGGGTTGTAGGTCTCGACATCTTCAGCACCCATCGCGGCAACTCCGTCCATCTGGCGTCCGCGAACGATCTCTCCGCGCTCGCCAGTGTGGCCCCATTCGCCACCGGTGTCGGAGACAATCTCAGGTCCGCCGCCGGCAACATGTCTCATTTTGAGACACCGTCCCTTTCCCGGCTCGGCGTGTCGAGAAAGGGCAGATGTCCGGCAATGTGGCGATGGCGGACGGCGTTCTGCGACCACCGGTCGCCGCCATCTCAAAATGAGACACCGCAAATCCAGCATGTGGACCACATTGACGGTGCGCGGACAGCGAAAGTAAGAGCAGCGCCAGACATTGGTCGCCGGCACTCCGTTTCGCCGAGCCGGTCGGGTGGGGTCTGTCGCACATGGGTCGGCCAGGACGGGGGAGCCGCCCTCATGCGCATCCGTGCGTCACTCGCAAGGGAGTTGCCATGTCGTCCAGTACAGACACCACCGCCGATCACCCCACGCCGCATACCAACGGCGCGGCCAAGCATGCGTCGGACCAGGTCGAGGCCCCGGAGGCCGGGCAGGTAGCGGCCGCACCCGCTCCTTCCACGGCGTTCTTCGGGGGGAACCCGGCCGCCGTTGGGGTGCCGGTCTTCGTCGCCGGGTCGGTCGCCCTGGCACTCACGTTGATCAACTACGTCCCACAGCTTGGCGCCGCGATTCCGATCATCTTCGCCGCGACCGGGCTCGGTCTCCTTCTGAGCACCGTCTGGGCGGCGTCATTGGGTCAGACCGCCGTGGCCAGCATCTTCGGCATCTTCGCCGGCTTCTGGCTCAGCTATGCCGCGCTCGTCCTCGGCCTGACGCACAACTGGTTCGGCATCCTGCTGAGGAACATCGTCCACACGACGGCTATGTTCCTCATCGTCTGGCTGGTGATACTGGGGCTGCTCACCCTGGGAACGCTGCGGTTGCCGTTGGCATTCACTGCGCTGTTCGTCGTGATCGACGCAGCCCTCGCGGTCCTCATCGTGGCGACGATCAACGGTGACGCGACACTGACCAAGGTCGCCGGCTACCTGACCTTCGCCTTCGCCGCAGTCGGTGCGTGGATATTCCTCGGTGTCATCGACACGGCATCGGGCGGACGGGGCATACCACTCGGTCGGCCGGTCATCCACTGATCTGAGGTTCACCGACGGCCGGGCCGCATGGGGCGGCCCGGTCTTCGGATGCTGGGCGACGGTCAGGCCGGCGGGACGACGATGCCGTACTCATGGATCTTCCGGTAGATCGTCGCCCGCGACATTCCGAGCGCCCGCGCCGCCTGGACCTTGTTCCCGTTCGCGTCCGCGAGGCTCTGCACGACGGCGTCGCGCTCCAGCGACTCCAGCCCACTGAGCAGCCGCCGGCTGACGGTCTGGGTCTCCGGGGGGAGGTCGGCAGGCGCGATCATGCCGACCCGCCGGTGCTGGATCACGCCGTGCAGCACCTGGTGGACCTGCTCGATGTTGCCCGGCCAGGACGCGCGCATCAGCACCCGCATCGCCTCCGGTGAGCAGGCGACCTTGCCGCCATGGCCCAGGCGTGCGAGGAAGAACGGCACCAGCTGCTGCAGGTCGTCGATGTGCATCCGCAGTGGCGGGACCTCCACCGAGCTCGGGAAATGCCGCAACAGGCTTTCGAGATCGCTGCTTCCGCTGGAGTGCGTCATCGTGACAGCCACCCAGGGCCGACCCGCCGGGTCGGCCGTGCCCGCGGTCTGAAGCGCGGCCGCGAGCGCCCTCAGCGTGGCGCCGTCGAGTTCGTCGACGTGCTGCAGGACGACGCTGCCGGCGTTCTCGAGCAAGGTGGCGCGGACCGTCGTCATCCAGTGCGGAGCGGAACCCGCGTCGGCGGCGTCGAGGACGGTGAAGCGGGCAGTCGGCTGCCGCCGCAGCTGCACCGCACGGAGCAGGGCGAGCTTGCCGGTACCGGGCTCACCCTCCACGGTCAGCCATTCCCCGGCCCGGAACGCGGTCTCGACCTCGTGACAGGCGCGCAGCCACAGCGGAGCGTGGCCCACGAGCCCGGGCAGCGGCGCCCGCGGTGCGGCGGCACCGGTCGACGACTCGGTGGACTCGCCCAGCTTGACGTGCACGACCACCCCGGCGAACTGGTTGCCCACCCGGATCTTGTTGTAGTAGAGCTGCGCCGCCGCACCGGTAGGCAGTCGGAGACCGGACGACCAGCGGGTGGCCCGCCCGACCTCCTCGCCGCCGGGCTGGTTGGCCTGCGCGGCCTGCGCGAGCAGCGCAGCCTGGTCGGCCGGATCGAGTACGGCACGGGCGTGGTCGTTCAGCATCACGGCATCGCTGGTCAGGGCGAACACGATCCCGGCCATTCGACGACATGTGCGGCGATAGGCCTGGAAGAGCCCCATCTCATTCATTCCGGAGTCGTCGAGCAGGGCCTGCTCGATCTGCACCGCCGTCGACCTGGCCAGTGTCACCAGCAACGGTTCGGCGTCCTTGCGCCAGCAGGTGAGGTCGATCGCGCCGAGGGTTCGCCCCGTCATCGGGTGCCGGATCGGGACCCCGGCGCACGCGAGCCCTTCGAGGTGTTCGGCGTAATGCTCATGGCCGAACACATGGGTCGCCGTACCGGCCTCCAAGGCCGTCCCGATCCCGTTGGTTCCGACGAACTGCTCGTTGTAGCTGAAGCCGCGCGCGAGCTGCACCCGGTCCAGATGTCGTTCGAGGTCGGAGTCGGCAGTCCGCCGGCTGAGAACCACGCCGGACGGGTCGGTCAGGATGATGCTGACCGGCTGGCCGTCGAGCTGCTCAAGGAGTCGGCGGAGCACCGGCTCGGCGCTGCGGGTGAGTTCGGTGTCCAGTTCGGGGTCGCGCAGATAGGGCAGCTCGATCTTGTCGGCCGCCACGCTCAGGTCGCGCGACCGGCGCCACGACGCCAGGATGGCGGGCCGGACGCGATTCGGCTCGGTCGGCTCGGCGGTCAGGAAACGGACCCTGGTCGCTGCCAGGTCGTCCGCCTTGCTCATGCGGCACCTCGTCGTGCACTCGGCGTCATGGAGACCACCACCTTCTTCGCCACATCCTCCGCCGCCCCGTTGCTGCGGAGATGGTTCCCAATGAACGCGTCTATCAGTGAACGCATACAACAGCGAGCGGCGTGTCGCGCACTTTCACGATAGACGGCCGCCGCGCGCGTTGTCGTTGAACTACACGTGAACGTTCATCTGGTCAATCCCCCATCCCGGGCGACGACGGTGGTGGCGGTATCCGTGGGCGGTCCCGGGGAGAAGGCGGGCAAACAGGGCGCCGATGGTGTCTGGTGGTGACAGGTGGACGCGGACCTCATCCGCCGTCCTTCCGGTGACGTGACCGGTTAGCCAGCCGCCAACCGGCGTCGGTGCGTTCGACCAGGTCCTGCAGGTGCAGGGCCGGCAGCACCCGGAGCACCTCCGCCACCGGGATCCCGGCCGAGACCGCGATCCGCTCCGGTGTCGCGCCACGGCGCGCCGGCACCCCGTCGAGCACCCGCCGGGCGACCGGATCCGCGACGTCGCGCGGGTCGGGCTCGGACCACGGCCGATCGGCAAGATCGGTACCGATCGCCCCGACCTCCTCGAAGACGTCAGCCGCCCGCGTGACCAGCCGGGCGGCACGATCCCGGATCAGGTGATGCGTGCCCACCGACATCGCCGAGGTGACCGGCCCCGGGACCGCCATCAACGACCGCCCGAGGTTCTCGACGTGGCGGGCGGTCGCCGCGGTCCCGCTGCGGGCGGCCGCCTCGACCACGACCGTCCCCACCGCGACCGCGGCGATCAGCCGGTTGCGGACGAGGAAGCGGTGACGTTGCGGTGCGGACCCCACCGGCCACTCGCTGACCAGCAGTCCCCCCGCCTCGACGATGCGGTCGAAAAGAGACCGATGACCGGTCGGATAGGGCGCGTCGAGGCCTCCGGCGAGGATCGCGACGGTGGGTCCGCCGGCGGACAGCGCGCCCCGATGGGCCGCGCCGTCGATCCCGTAGGCGCCGCCCGACACGATCGTCCAGCCACGCTCGGCGACGGCGTAAGCCAGTTCGCCGGCGAAGTGCAGGCCGTAGCCGGTGGCCGCCCGTGCCCCGATGATCGACACGCAGCGGTCGACGACGCGGTCCAACCGCGCCTCACCCCGCACCCACAGCGCCACCGGCGGGGCGAGGTCGACCTGGCCACCACGCGCGGTCGCCACCTCGAGGGGATGCACCGCGGAGGCCGGCCACTCGTCGTCGCCGGGGACGACCAGGCGAATCCCGTATTCGCCCGCGCGGGAGACGTCGGACTCGACCCGGTCCTCGGCCCGGCGGGCGTCGGCGAGACGCAGCACGTCGGGGGGCACCTCGCCGCCGCGGATCCGTCGTACCGCGGCCACCGGCCCGAACTCGGCCAGCAGCCGGTACAGCGCGATGCTCCCGGGCTCGATCGTCCGGCTCAGCCAGGCCCGGGCCCAACGCTCCGGGGTGAGTTCCGCGGCGGTCGTCGAGGTCATGCCGCGACCTCGCCCAGCCGGAAGCCGACGGCTTCGGTCACGTCGCCCGAGTCGGGCATCGCCCGGCCGGCCAGGTCGGCGATGGTCCACGCCGCCCGGAGCACCCGATCGAACCCGCGGGCACTCAGGGCGCCGCGATCGAGGGCGCGGGTCGCCTCGGTCAGGGCCCGGGCGGGAGGACGCCACCGGCTCCGCATCACCGGGCCGGGTACCTCGGCATTGGTCTTCCACCGGGTCGACCGCAGCCGCTCGGCGGCGGTGGCCCGCGCGGACGCCACCCGGGCCGCGACGACGGCGCTCGGCTCGGCGGGCACCGCCTCGTCGAGCAGGGCTGCCCGCGCGACGGGGAACAGGACGACCCGCAGATCCACCCGGTCGAGCAACGGGCCGGACAGCCGCGCGAGATAGCGCCGCCGTACGGCCGACGGGCAGCGGCACGCCGCATCGCCCGCGGCCGAAGCGCATGGACACGGGTTGGCCGCCATGACCAGTTGGAACCGGGCCGGGAAGCGGAACGACCCGCCGGCCCGGGCGATCGACAGCTCGCCCCGCTCCATCGGTTCGCGCAGCGCATCAAGCGCCCCAGCCGCGAACTCCGGGGCCTCGTCGAGGAACAACACGCCCCGGTGGGCGCAGGAGACGGCGCCCGGGCGCGGCACCCCGGATCCGCCGCCGGCGAGGGCGGCGACACTGGCCGTGTGATGCGGCGCCTGGAACGGCGGCAGGCAGACCAGTGGCGCATCGGCCGGCAGGATCCCGGCAACCGAGTGCACCGCCGTGACCTCGAGCGCCGCGTCGGTGTCGAGTGCCGGCAGGATGCCGGGCAGGCGCTCGGCGAGCATCGTCTTCCCCGCACCGGGTGGTCCGGTCAGAAACAGGTGATGACCGCCGGCGGCGGCGATCTCCAGCGCCCGACGTCCGGCCGCCTGACCGAGGACGTCGGCCAGGTCCGGCCCCGACGCGACCGGCGGTGGCTGTCGCGGTTCGGCGACCCGTACGTCGCAGGGCTCACCCCGCAGATGGCGCACCAGATCGGCCAGCGTCGGCGCCGCACACACGGCGATATCCGGCACCAGCGCCGCCTCGGCGAGGTTGTCGACCGGGACGACGACGCGAGCCAGGCCGGCCCGAGCCGCGGTGAGCACCGCCGGAAGCACCCCGCGGACCGCGCGCACCTTGCCGTCGAGGGCGAGTTCGCCGAGGACGACCAGGTCGGCCAGCGCCGCCCGCGGAACTGTGCCGGCCGCAGCAAGCACCGCAGCGGCGAGGGCGAGGTCGAATCTGCTGCCGTGCTTGCGCAGATCGGCCGGGGACAACGCCAGCGTGATCCGCCGGGACGGCCACGTCTCACCGCTGTTGACGATCGCGGCCCGGATCCGATCGCGGGACTCGGCCAGGGCGGCGTCGGGCAGCCCGACCAACGACACTCCGGGAAGCCCGTCGGACAGGTCGGCCTCGATGTCGACCAGATGACCCTGGACACCGAGCAGGGCGACCGAGTGGGTACGGGCCAGAGCCATCAGAACGCTCCGCGCAGATGACGCACGGCGGCCGCCCCGCGCGGCCGCCGGAGCACGGTGATGACGTCGAAGCGCACCTCCGGCCAGCGCGAGTCGTGCGCAGCCATCCAGCGCACGGCGAGCCGGCGGATCCGGGCCGCCTTCACCCCGACCACGGCCTCGGCCGGGTCGCCGTAGGCCAGACTGGACCGCGTCTTCACCTCGCAGATCACCAGTACGTCGCCGTCGGCGGCGACGAGGTCGAGCTCCCCCTCGGAACACCGCCAATTGCGATCGAGCAAAACGCAACCCGCGTCCTGCAGATGACGTGCCGCCACCTTTTCGCCGTACGCGCCCACAGCATCCTTCGCCCGCATCGGCCGTCCCTTCTCCGGTGCGGACAGCCTGCCCGGGTGCAGAGCGGTGCAGGGGTGACCGGCCGGACCTGTGGATCGCCCGGCGTGCTGTGGGCAGCCGATTGACATCGGCGTGCCGACGGCCTATTGGTTCAGGGTTTCATCGCGATGACCAACTCGGTGTCACCCGGCCAGTCCCAGAAGAGACCGTCGGGTGACTGCTCATACAGCAGGCGACGCAGGTCGGCCTCGAAGTCGGCCCGGCGGTTCCCGAACAGCCGCGGGGCGGCGTAGGACATCGAGAAGTAGTTGGCGACCACGGCGTCGACGTCCCTGATCAGGTCCGGACGTCCGGGTGCGTAGATCGTGCGGGAGCCACCGAACCGGGTCTTCAGCAGCGTGTCCTCGAAGCGCACCGGCTGACCCTCGTTCCAGGTCGCGAAGTAGGTGCGCGTCCGCTCGCCCAGATAGCTGATGACGAGTTCCCGCACCGCGGCGTGGGGAATCTCCGGGTGGTCGGAGTCGACCGGTCGCGGACGTCCGTCGACCGCGTGGGAGATCAGGACCAGCGAGCCGCCCGGCGCGAGGAGGTCATTGACCGACTCGGCGACCTCGAGCCGCCGGACCCGATGAAACGACTGGCCGAACGTCACCACGCGGCACGACCCCGTACCCAGCGTCGCGATGTCCTCCGCCGTCCCCTGCACCCAGCGCGCGTTGGCAATGCCCGCCTGCCGACAACGCCGCCGGCCCTCCGCCAGCATCCCGGCCTCGGGGTCCAGCGCAACGACCTGCTCGAACAGGTGCGCCAGTACCAGCACGAGCACGCCCGGCCCGCAGCCCACGTCGAGCAGCTGACCGGTGCCTTCCAGCGAGAGCTCCCGGACCATGGTGTCGGCCAGTTGCTCGGAGTACGGCGGGCGTCCGATCGAGTAGTAGGCCGCCGTGCCCACAAATGCCTGCGGGTCGAACTGCACGCGGCGATTCTCACACGGCTAGCGGCGCTTGGCGCAGCGCCGACAGCGACCGCGGAGCACGACGCCGTCCGGGTGGACGACGAACCCGGCTCGATCGGCGAGCCGGGCGATCACGGGTTCGAGGCCGTCGGCGGAGACCTCCACCATTGCGCCGCACCGGTCGCAGATCGCGTGCAGGTGGGACGGGACGGAGAGCCCGAACCGTTGCGTGCCGTGGTCGTCGACCACATGCACGAGACCGGATCGCGCCAACGCGTCGAGGCCGCGGTGGATGGTGCCGAGGTGGACCTGGGCGTACGGGTCGCCGCGGTCCCGGTGGATCTCGGCCGCCGACATGTGACCGTCGGTCTCGGCGAGCCGTTCGACGATGAGCACCCGCGAGGGCATCTGGCGCAGACCGGCTGCACGCATCGCGTCCAGCGCGGCCTCCACGGCACGCGCCCGCCCCTGCTCCCGCCGACCCACTCCTACCTCCCTGTGTGTCGGACCTTAGTCCGAACCCGGCGTCTCGCCGAGCACCACCGCCCCGCGCCACCTGCACCTTCTTCGCAGGTACTACTTGCGAACTGTTCGCATCACGGTAGGCTTCTGCGCGCCGGGTCGTCCACTGCGGAGGAGCTTCGTGTCTGTCATGACGGAGTCGGTGTCCCGGATCCAACGGGTGCGCGCCTCCTTGACCCGCCGGGAGTGGTCGCGGATCGCGGCCATGATCGCCGTCGTGGTTTTTCTGCACATCGCGGGCTGGTTCATCCTGATCGCGCTGGTCGCACCGCACCACTACGCACTGGGCAAGGCCGGCGCGTTCACCATCGGGCTCGGCATCACCGCCTACACCCTCGGCATGCGCCACGCCTTCGACGCCGACCACATCGCGGCGATCGACAACACGACCCGCAAGCTGATGTCCGACGGGCAGCGCCCGCTCTCGGTCGGGTTCTTCTTCTCGCTCGGCCACGCGTCGGTCGTGTTCGGCCTGTGCTTCCTGCTCAGTGTCGGCGTCAAGACGCTGGCCGGTCAGGTCGAGAACGGTGCCTCGAGCCTCCAGCAGACCACCGGTCTCATCGGCACCCTGGTCTCCGGCGTCTTCCTCATGCTCATCGCGGCGATCAACATGGTGATCCTGGTCGGGATCCTGAAGATCTTCCGCCGGATGCGTCGGGGTTCCTTCGACGAGGCGGCCCTGGAGGAGCACCTCGACAAGCGCGGCTTCATGAACCGCATCCTCGGCGGGGCGACGAAGGCCGTGCGCAAGCCATGGCACATGTACCCGGTGGGACTGCTCTTCGGCCTCGGGTTCGATACCGCCACCGAGGTGTCGCTGCTGGTGCTGGCGGGTGGCGCGGCGGCGTTCAGCCTGCCCTGGTACGCGATCCTGTGCCTGCCGATTCTCTTCGCGGCCGGGATGTCGCTGCTGGACACCATCGACGGGTCGTTCATGAACTTCGCCTACGGCTGGGCGTTCTCCAAGCCGGTGCGCAAGATCTACTACAACATCACGATCACCGGGCTGTCGGTCGCCGTCGCGCTCGTGATCGGACTGATCGAACTGGTCTCGATCCTGACCGACCAGATGCACATCACCAGCGGGCCGCTGGCCGCGGTCGGCAACCTCAACCTCAACTACGTGGGCTTCGTGATCGTCGGACTCTTCGTCGGGACCTGGGCGGTGGCCCTCCTGGTCTGGCGCTACGGACGGATCGAGGAGAAATGGTCGGCCGGCCTGCAGCAGGTCCCGGAGATCGGGGACTGACCGCGGATCACTCGGGTTCCTCGGCCTCCGCGTCGTAGACACCCTCGACCGGCGGCATCGTCTCGGAGGTCCCTTCTGCCGACGGCTTCTCCGGAGCGGTGCGCTCCGGCACCTCCCCCGGGCCGTCCGGAGCCTTCTCCCGCGGAGCCTTGCGTCCCATCACGTCGGCGGGTGAGACGTCGCCCTCGGAGGTCGGGGTGGGCTGGTCGGGGTAGCCGGTCATCGTGTCCTCTCGGGTGTCGCCCGGGTCGGTCCGGAACTCAGTTCGGGAAGGGCGGCCGGTCGTCGGGCAGCTCGAGGTCGGACTTCTCCAGCTCCTCGACGTTGACGTCCTTGAACGTCAGGATCCGGACGTCCTTCACGAACCGGGCGGGCCGGTACATGTCCCAGACCCAGGCGTCCTGCATGTGCACCTCGAAGTAGACCTCGCCCCCGGCGTTGCGCACCTGCAGGTCGACCGCGTTGGCGAGGTAGAACCGCCGCTCGGTCTCGACGACGTAGGTGAACTGCCGGACGATGTCGCGATACTCCCGATAGAGCGTGAGCTCCATCTCGGTTTCGTACTTCTCCAGATCCTCGGCACTCATCGGGCGGGTTCCAGATCCATCTCGGCGCCAGCTTCGACCGGCATCGCAGCCTCCATCAGCCCATTCTCCCGCACCCTCGCGACATTGACGTAGGACGCCCGGTGTTCCCGGCACGGCCCGTGCCGGTCCAGCGCCCGGGCGTGGCCCGGGGTGACGTAACCCTTGTGGGTGGCGAAGTCGTAGAACGGGAACCGCTCGTGCAGGTCGACCATGAGCCGGTCCCGGGTCACCTTCGCCAGCACCGACGCCGCGGCGATGCACGCGGCCACCCGGTCGCCCTTCCACACCGCGACGGTGGGCATCGCGAGGCCGCCCACCGGGAAGCCGTCGGTCAGGGCGTAGGAGGGGGCCGGCGCAAGCGCCGCGACGGCTCGACGCATGCCCTCGACGTTACAGACATGCAGGCCGCGCCGGTCGATATCACCCGGGGGGATCACCACGACCGACCAGGCCAGCGCCCGGCGGCGTACCTCGTCGTAGACCCGCTCCCGGACGGCGGGCGAGAGCAGCTTGGAGTCGGCCAGATCGGGGACCCGGCCCCGGTTGCCGTCCGGCAGCACGCACGCGGCCACGACGAGCGGCCCCGCGCAGGCCCCTCGGCCGGCCTCGTCGGCTCCCGCAACCGCGTCGAAGCCCCGGCGGCGCAGCGCCGACTCGAGCGCCCACAGGCCCACCTCGCGGCGTACGACGGCCCTCGGCGGCCGGATCATGGGCCGCTCACCTCCCCGGCGAGCACCCGGCGCAATAGCGGGACCAGATCCGGCGGGTAATAGGTCTCGCGGGTGGCCGCGAGTTCGGCCACGCTCCACCAGCGATGGGCGTCGACGCTGCGCTCCTCGACCGGCCCGAAGCCCGAGGTGTCGACCGCCCAGCCCGGCTCGGCAGCCTGCTCGACGCGGGCGTAGAAGAAGTCCTGGGTCTGCCGGTAGTCCTGCCCCTCGAAGGGGAACTCGACGACCTCGTGCCAGACCGGGCCGCACAGATCGTCCTCGGCGAGCCGCAGTCCGGTCTCCTCCCGGGTCTCCCGTACGGCGCCGGCCCGCGGACTCTCCCCCGGGTCGAGCCCGCCGCCGACGGTGAACCAGTACAGCGCCGAGCCGGGCCGGCCTGGGTCGCCCCCGCGGAACAGCAGCACCCGGTCGCGGCCGTCGAGCAGCAGCACGCGCGCCGCGGCACGGGCGACCGGCTGGGTGGACCGCCCACCGAGAACATCGCTCACGAGTGCACCCTACGACGCCGGCGATCCCTCCTCGCACAGGCAGAACTCGTTGCCCTCAGGATCTCGCCAGACCTGCCACCGGCTGCGGTCCGCCCCGTGGACCGAGCTCGCCGGCCGCGCACCCAGTGCCCGGGTCCGGGCCGCGGCACGGGTGAGGTCGGCCACCTCGAAATCGAGGTGTAGGCGGTTTTTGTCCTGCTTGCGATCGGGCACCCGCTGGAAGGACAGCACCGGACCACCGGTCCCGAGCGGGGCGAGGTCACGCCAGTCCGGCTCCGAGTCGACCGCCACCGGCAGGTCGAGCAGTCTCGACCAGAAACTCGTGATCCGGTCGAGGTCGGCGCAGTCGATGACCAGGTGCACGGCCCGCATCGCCGTGACCGACATCAGGCCGACCGACCGGTCGCCGCCGCCCGCAGACACACCACCTCGGTGCTCCGGGGACGCCTGCGGTGCCGCGTCCTCCGCCGTGCGGTCGACCGGGCCAGCCGGGCGCGGCGGTAGTCGTCGGCCGCGGCCCGCAGCTCCGCCGACCGCTGGTCTGCATACACGTACTCACTCCACATGATCATGGTCCTCCGTCGCCGCTCGCCCACTCATCTGCAGACCGGACGCTAGAGCGGGTGTCCGACAGTTTCGGCGACACCGGCCACCACACGACGGCGGTGTCTGTCAGTACAGTGGTCCCGTGACCGAGACGTCGATCCCGCAGCAGGCCGCGCTGGTCCGCGATTTCGTCAACAGCTACGACGTCGAGGCCGGCACCGAGGCGCTGTCCGGCCCCGACGAACTGGGCCGGTTCCTGGCAGAGCACGCGCTGCCCACCGGAGTTCCGACCGGGCGGGACCTCGCCGACGCCGTCGCCGTGCGGGAGGGGCTTCGGGCGGCGCTGCGGGCCAACCACGACGGCACGGCACCCGCCGTCGACCTGGACCGGCTCACCCGAGCCTTCCCGCTGCGCCTGGACTTCACCGACGAGGGGCCGACGCTGATGCCCGTCCAGGACGGTCCACGGGGCGGCATCGCCACGATCCTCGCGGCGGCCGCCGCCTCCGGCCAGGACGGCACCTGGCGGCGGCTGAAGGTCTGCCCGGCCGACACCTGCCAGTGGGCGTTCTACGACACCAGCCGGAACCGCTCCCGTACGTGGTGCGCGATGAACGTGTGCGGAAACCGGGAGAAAACCCGCGCCTACCGCTCGCGTCGTCGGGACTGACCCGCCCGGCGCCGGCGCCGACCGAGCAACGGCCCGACCGCGACGCCCCCGACCAGCAGCGGAGCGGCGACGCCCGCGGGGCCCAGCGCTCCGACCGAGTGTCCGACGAACGTCTCAGGTGTCCCGAGCGTGTTCCACCGAGACGGCGGCCAGACGATGACGAACGCCTTGCCGATCACGTCCTTCACCCCGATGGTCCCGTGGAACTGATCGGCGATATGACATCGGGAGTCGGCGGAGAATCCCCGATGGTCGCCCATCACCCACAGGCGCCCCTTGGGCACCGTGATCGGACCGAACCGCCGGCCCTCCGGGCAGGCGTCGCCGTTGACGTCCGGCGAGTTCTCGAAGATGTAGGGCTCGTTCAGTGACCGATGGTTGACCGTCACCCGGCCCTTCGCATCGCAGCAGGCAACGGTCTGGCCGCCGACGGCGATGACCCGCTTGACGAAGTCCTTCTCGTTTGGCTGCGCGACGCCGATCGCCTGGCCGATCGCCCGGAAGAACTTCTCGATCGGGTTCGACGGTTCGGCGATGCGAACCTCGGGCTGCCAGGTGGACGGGCCCTGGAAGACGACGATGTCGCCCGGCTGCGGATCGTGGAACCGGTAGACCAGCTTGTTGACCAGGACCCGGTCGCCCGAGCAGCCGGGGCAGCCGTGCAGCGTCTTCTCCATCGACCCGGAGGGGATGAAGAAGGCCTGCACCAGGAAGGTCTTGATCAGCAGGGCGAGCACGAACGCGACGATGAGCAGGACGGGCAGTTCGCGCCAGAAGGAGCCACGGCGGCGGGGACGCCGTCGGTTGGCGGCGCGGCGTCGCTCCGCCCGTGTCTCCCGCTCCTGCTCGGCGCGCTCGGTCACGGGGTGGTCGGTGTCAGCGAGCGACGTTCTCGCGGCGTTCCTTGATCTTCGCCGCCTTGCCGCGCAGATCACGCAGGTAGTAGAGCTTCGCCCGGCGGACGTCGCCTCGGGTGACGACCTCGATCTTGTCGATGATCGGGGTGTGCACCGGGAAGGTGCGCTCGACACCGACCCCGAAGCTCACCTTGCGGACGGTGAAGGTCTCCCGCACGCCGCTGCCCTGGCGGCGGATCACGGCGCCCTGAAACACCTGGATCCGGGATCGGGTGCCCTCCACGACCCGCACATGGACCTTCAACGTGTCGCCGGGCCGGAAATCCGGGATGTCGGCGCGCAGGGACTCAGCGTCTAGGGCATCCAGGGTGTTCATCGCGGTCGTCGCTTCCTCATACGTAGGCGCACGCTCACACGCTGGCCGGCGGGTGGGCACGCTGCGGTGTCTCGATAGGGACGTGGCGGGGCCGGATCGGCCCACGGCAACCCTCTTAGGGTGCCACATCCGGCGGAGCAACGTGAAACCCGGCCTCGTCCAGCACCGCACGGTCCCGCTCGTCGAGGACGTCGGCCGGCAGCTGGGCCAGCAGATCCGGCCGGCGGACGGCGGTCCGGCGCAGGCCCTCGTCGCGCCGCCAGCGGGCGATCGCCGCGTGGTCGCCGGACAGCAGCACCTCCGGCACCCGGTGACCGGCCCACTCCTCGGGTCTGGTGTAGGCGGGTCCCTCGAGCAGGCCGTCGGCGAACGAGTCGGACGTCACGCTCGCGGCGTTGCCCACCACACCGGGCAGCAGCCGGGTGACGGCCTCGATCATCACCAGCGTGGCCGCCTCGCCCCCGGCCAGCACGTAGTCGCCGATCGACACCTCGTCGACCACCATCCGCTCGCGGGCGGCATCGATCACCCGCTGGTCGATCCCCTCGTAACGGCCGCAGGCAAACACCAGGTGGCTCTCCTCGGCCAGCTCCGCCGCGAGCGGTTGGCTGAACGGGACACCGGAGGGGGTCGGGACGACCAGCCGGGCCGGAGTGGCGGAGACGGCCCGGAACGCCCAGGCCCATGGCTCGGGCCGCATGAGCATGCCCGGGCCGCCGCCGTACGGCGCATCGTCGACGCTGCGGTGCGGACCGGTGGCCCAGTCCCGCAGGTCGTGGACGGCCACGGTGAACAGGCCCCGTTCGCGCGCCTTGCCGAGCAGTGACTGCTCCAGCGGCGCGAAGTAGCCGGGGAAGATCGTCACGACGTCGATCCGCAGCGTCATAGGTCGAGCAACCCCTCGGGCGGGTCGACGGTCAGCCGCGCGGCGGCGAGGTCGACCGCGGGCACGATGGCCCGGACGAACGGGATCAGTGACTCGGCGCCGGAGTCACCGCGGACGGCCAGCAGCACCCCCGCCGGCCCGTGGATCACGTCGCTGACCTGGCCCAGCTCACGGCCGTCGGTGCGGACGGCGGTGAGACCGACCAGCTGGTGGTCGTAGAACTCCTCGGGGTCCTCGAGCGCCGGCAGGTCGTCGGTGTCGACGACCAGCTCGGTGCCGCGCAGCGCCTCGGCCGCGGTGCGGTCGGCGACGTCGGCGAAGGTGACCAGCAGGCGGCCGGAATGCCAGCGGATGCCGTCGACCCGCAGCGGCCCGCGGGCCTCCGGCTCGGTCACGAGCACGGACCCGGGAGCGAACCGGGTGTCCGGGTCGTCGGTCCGGACCGTGACCGCTACCTCGCCGGTGACGCCGTGCGCCCGCCCGACCCGGCCGACGACGAGCCGCACGCCCGGATCAGACCTCGTCGGTGTCGACGAGGTCGACCCGGACACCACGGCCGCCGACACCGGTGACGACCTGGCGCAGCGCCCGTGCGGTCCGCCCGCCCCGGCCGATCACCTTGCCAAGGTCCTCAGGATTGACCCGGACCTCGATCGTGCGGCCACGCCGGCCGTGCACGAGGTCGACCCGGACGTCGTCGGGATGGTCGACGATGCCTCGTACCAGATGCTCGACGGCAGCTTCCAGCACCTACTCGCTCCGTGCCTCGGACTCGGCCGGAGTCTGCGCCGCGGGCGCCTCCGCAGCGGGCGTTTCCGCAGTGGACGTTTCTGCAGTGGACGTTTCTGCAGTGGGCGCTTCTGGGGCCTTCTCGGCCGCAGGCTTGTCCGCCGCCGCCTCGGGCTCCGGCGCGGAATCGTCCGCCTTGCCGGCGCGCTTCTTGCGCGGGGTGGTCGCGTCCGGTGCCTCGCCGAGCGACTCCTTCGCCGCCGCCTCGAACACCGCCTTCTTGTCCGCCTTGGGAGCCGCGGTGCGCATCGGCTCCGGCGCCGGCAGGCCCTTGAACTTCTGCCAGTCGCCGGTCACCTTCAGGATCGCCGCGACCGCCTCGGTGGGCTGGGCACCGACGCCGAGCCAGTACAGCGCCCGGTCGGAGTCGACCTCGATGAACGAGGGGTCGTCCTTCGGGTGGTACTTGCCGATCGTCTCGATGGACCGACCGTCCCGCTTGGTGCGGGCGTCGGCGACGACGATCCGGTAGTACGGCGCGCGCATCTTGCCCAGGCGCATCAGCTTGATCTTGGTTGCCACAGGGGTGGGTGCTCCACTCATCTACTCGGGTGGCCGTGCGGCGACCGCGTGGGGTTGCGGTGACGCCCGTCCTGACGGACCCAGCGCCCGCACCGGATAGAGGGCCGCGCGCGCGCCGGGTACTCAACCGGCCATTCTGCCAGACGGTGCGCCGGAGACCGAACTCAGTAGGCCCGGGCGACGTAGGCGAGCAGGTCCGGCTCGCCGTCATTGTCCGGAACCGTCCCGTCCGGACGGATCAGGCAGCGCACCGTCACGCCCTCCCCGGCCAGCTTCCGCTCGCCGTCCTCGCCGAGGTCCGCCCAGGGCATCCGGGCCCATCCCGATCCTGCCGCCTCGACGGCGGCGTCGATGGTTGTGACGTCGGCCGTACGGGCGGCCTGACGCTCGCGCGCCTGGTCGAGCAGCGCCTCCTGGTCGGCGACGAGCGCCTCGGCGACCGCGCCCTCGAGCCGGTCGAGCGGCACCGGCTCCTTGGTCCCGGGCACCCGGCGTACCAGCGTGGCGGTCCCGGCGGCGAGGTCGCGCGGGCCGATCTCGATCCGGACCGGCACGCCCTTGAGCTCCCAGTCGACCGCCCGGCGGCCGAACGGCACGTCAGTCCGGTCGTCGACGGAGACCCGTACGCCGCTCTCTCGCAGGGTCGCGGCGAGCTCGTGCGCCCGGTCGGCGACGTCGGCCTTCACGGCGAGCACGACAGCCTGGATGTGGGCCAGCCGCGGCGGCACCCGCAGCCCGCCGTCGTCGCCGTGGCACATGATCAGGCCGCCCACCATGCGGGTCGTCGAACCCCACGAGGTGGTCCAGGCGAACTCCCGTCTGCTGTCGGCACCGAGGAACTCGATACCGAACGCGCGGGCGAAGGTCTGGCCGAATTCGTGGCTGGTGCCCATCTGCAGCGCCTTGCCGTCGGCCATCATCGCCTCGCAGGTCATCGTGTTGATGGCCCCGGGGAAGCGCTCCGCCTTGGTCTTCAGCCCCGCGACGATGGGCATCGCGAGGACGTCGACCATGAACGCCCGGTAGACGTCGTAGAGGATCCGCCGGGCGTAGGTGCCGGCTTCCTCCTTGGTGGCGTGGGCGGTGTGGCCCTCCTGCCAGAGAAACTCGCTGGACCGCAGGAACAGCCGGGTGCGCATCTCCCAGCGGACGACGTTGCACCACTGGTTGAGCAGCATCGGCAGGTCGCGGTAGCTCTGCACCCACTTGGCCATGTAGTCGCCGAAGAGCGTCTCGCTGGTCGGACGGACCACCAGCGGCTCCTCGAGTTCCTTGCCGCCGGCGTGGGTGACGACGGCCACCTCGGGGCTGAAGCCCTCGACGTGCTCGGCCTCGCGGTGCAGGTAGGACTCGGGGATGAAGAGCGGGAAGGACACGTTGGCGGCACCGGTGGCCTTGATGCGGGCGTCCATGTCAGCCTGCATGCGCTCCCACAGCGCGTATCCCCAAGGGCGGATCATCTGCGTGCCGCGCACCGGGCCGTTCTCGGCGAGTTCGGCCTTCGCGACGACGTCCTGATACCAGCGGGGGAAGTTCTCGGACTGTGGAGTGAGCACGGATGCCATGGCAGGCAGGTTAGATCAGCGCACCACGCGGCCGCGCAGCACGATGCGGCTCGGGGCACGCAGCACCTGCAGGTCGGCGCGCGGGTCCGCGTCGTAGACCACCAGGTCGGCGGGTGCGCCTTCCTCGATGCCGTCGAGTCCGAGCCAAGACCGCGCCCGCCAGGATGCGGCCGCCAACGCGTCCACCGTCGACAGTCCGGCCTCGTGCAGGGCGAGGATCTCGTCGACGATCAATCCGTGCGGCAGTCCGCCGGCGTCGCTGCCGGCGTAGATCGGGATCCCGGCGTCGTACGCGGAGCGGACCCGGTCGCGGGCCGAGCGGTGCAGGCGTCGCATCCGGGCGGCGTAGCTGGGGAATTTCGATGCCGAATCGGCGATGGCCGGGAAATTGGCCACGTTGATCAGCGTGGGCACGAGGGCCGCGCCACGCTCGGCCATCGCCGGGATCAGGTCGTCGGTGAGTCCCGAGCCGTGCTCGATCGAGTCGACGCCGGCGGCGATCAGGTCCGGCAACGCCTCCTCGCCGAAGGTGTGTACGGCGACCCGGGCACCGCCCGCGTGTGCCCGCCGCACCGCTTCGACGAGCGTGTCTGCGGTCCACAACGGCGCGAGATCGCCGGAGTCGCGGTCGATCCAGTCGCCGACCAGCTTGACCCATCCGTCGCCGTCCTTGACCTGCTGGTCCACCTCGGCCGGTAGATCGGCCGGCTCGACCTCCACCGCCAGGCCGCGCAGGTAGCGCCGGGGACGGGCCAGGTGACGGCCGGCCCGGATCAGCCGGGGGGTGTCCTCGCGCTCCTGCAGCCACCGGGTGTCGACCGGTGATCCGCAGTCGCGCAGCAGCAGCGCACCGACGTCCCGGTCGGTCACCGCCTGCGCCACCTGGCCGTCGTGGTCGTCGATCGGGCCGTCCGGCCCGAGGCCGACGTGACAGTGCGCATCGACCAGACCGGGCACGATCCAGCCGGAGTCGCTGACCGGCTGGGCGTCCGGCACGGGGTCAGCGGTGATCCGCCCGTCGCGCACCCACAGCGTTCGGCGCTCACCGCCGGGCAGAACCGTCCCGGTCAGCCGGAGCGGCGGCGTCACTGCTTCGGGAACTTCAGCTTGCTCAGGTCGGGCATGGACGTTCCCGGGGGCAACTGCGGCACCGAACCCGGGCCTGCGCTCGGCGCTCCGCCGGGGAAACCGGGGGGAAGGCCGCCCGGCATCCGCTGCTGCGGGCCGCCGCCGCGACCGCCCTTGCCCTTGCGGCCCTTCTTCCCCTTCTTGCTGCCGGCCTTCTTCGAGCGACGACCGGTCCCCGGGAGCCCCATCCCGCCGGCCATCTGCGCCATCATCTTGCGGGCCTCGAAGAACCGGTCGACGAGTTGGTTGACCTCGAAGACCGAAACCCCTGACCCGCGGGCGATCCGGGACCGCCGGGACCCGTTGATCATCTTCGGGTCGGCGCGTTCGCCCGGGGTCATCGAGCGGATGATGGCGGCGGTGCGGTCGAGATCGCGGTCGTCGACCGACTCGAGCTGGTCCTTCATCTGTCCCATGCCGGGCAGCATGCCGAGCAGGTTGGAGATCGGACCCATCCGGCGGATCGCCAGCATCTGCTCGAGGAAGTCCTCGAGCGTGAAGTCGCCGCCAGAGGTCAGCTTGCCGGCCATCCGCTCGGCCTCGCCGGCGTCGAACGTGGCCTCGGCCTGCTCGATCAGGGTGAGCACGTCGCCCATGCCGAGGATCCGGGAGGCCATCCGCTCGGGGTGGAAGACGTCGAAATCGGTGAGCTTCTCGCCGGTCGAGGCGAAGAGGATGGGCTGGCCGGTGACGTAACGCACCGAGAGCGCCGCGCCGCCGCGGGCGTCGCCGTCGAGCTTGGTCAGCACGACCCCGGAGAAGCCGACCCCGTCGCGGAACGCCTGCGCGGTCGTGACCGCGTCCTGCCCGATCATGGCGTCGACCACGAACAGCGTCTCGTCGGGCTCGACGGCGTCCCGGATCGCCGCCGCCTGGCTCATCATCTCCTCGTCGACGCCGAGTCGGCCGGCCGTGTCGACCACGACGGTGTCGTACATCCGGTGCCGGGCTTCCTCGACGCCCTGGCGTGCGACCTCGACCGGGTCGCCGGCGGTCGGCTGGCCCTCCCCGGTGGCGCCGGGATGCGGCGCGAAGACCTCGACTCCGGCCTGGCCGCCGACGACCTGCAGCTGCGTGACGGCGTTGGGTCGCTGCAGGTCGGCGGCGACCAGCAGCGGCGTATGCCCCTGCGACTTCAGCCAGCGACCGAGCTTGCCGGCCAGGGTCGTCTTACCCGAGCCCTGCAGACCGGCGAGCAGGATCACCGTCGGCGGTGTCTTGGCGAAGACCAGGCGCCGGGTCTCACCGCCCAGGATCCCGACGAGCTCCTCGTTGACGATCTTGATGACCTGCTGGGCGGGGTTCAGCGCCTGGGAGACCTCGGCGCCGCTGGCCCGCTCCTTGATCTCGTTGATGAACGTCCGAACGGCGGGCAACGCGACATCGGCCTCGAGCAGGGCGATGCGGATCTCCCGGCAGGTGGCGTCGATGTCGGACTCAGAGAGCCGTCCTTTGCCGCGCAGCGCGGTGAACGTCTTCTCGAGTCGCTCGGAGAGGGTGTCGAACACCTGCCCAGGGTAGACGGACCGGCGAACGCTCAGTCGCCCTCACCCGCGGCGGACACCAGCGCCGCCTCGACCCGGGCCCGTCGGTCCGGATCCGTGACCAGCCGTCCGGCGGCGTCCACGACGTAGAACGCGTCGACCACCGCGGACCCCTGCGTGCTGATCCGCGCCGACCGGACGTCGAGACCGCAGGACTCCAGCGCCACGGTGACACGGTGCAACAGCCCCAGCGAGTTCCCGGCGCGCAACTCGACGACCGTCGCATCGGTGGCGGCGCCGTCGAACCACAGCACGCGCGGCGGGGGAAACCGGGTCTGCGCCGAGCGGTACCGCTGCTCGAGCACCGCCAGTCGGTCCGCGAGCGGCAACCGCCCGGCGAGCGCCTGCCGGAGGTCGGCCCGCAACAACTCGGGATCCGGGAGCCGGCCGAACCTCGGGGACACCGTGAAGACGTCGACGGCGAAGGACAGGTCGGTCGTGATGCTCGCCGCCCGGACGTCGAGGTGGTGCAGCGCCAGTACGCCGGCCGCCCGGCTGAGCAGACCGGCGGAGTCGGGCGCGGCCACCGTCACCTCGCCGCCGTCGACCATGACCGCGATCGCCCCCTCGCGGGCCAGCGCCTGCTGATCCGGAGTCAGCCGCGGCGTCACCTCGGGCGGGGCGCCGTGCAGTGCGCCGCGGGTCCGGGCGGCCAGATCGCCGACCAGCGACGCCTTCCAGTCGCTCCACGCCGCCGGACCGGTCGCCAGTCCGTCCGCTTCTGCCAGGGCGGCCAAGATCTCCAACAACTCCGTCGACCCGTCGACCGCCTTCGCAACGGTGGCCACGGTCGCGGGGTCGTCCAGATCGCGCCGGGTCGCCGTGTCCGGCAGCAGGAGGTGGTGACGCACGGCGCCCGCGACGAGGGCCGCGTCGGCCGCAGACAGTCCGATCCGCCGCGCGATCCGCTCGGCGACCAATGCGCCCTCGCGACTGTGGTCGTCGCCGAGCCCCTTGCCCACGTCGTGCAGCAACGCGGCGATGAGCAGCAGATCGGGTCGGCTCACGTCACGGACCCGCTCAGCGGCGTTCGCCGCGGTCTCCATGAGGTGGCGGTCGACGGTGAAGCGGTGCACCGGGTCGCGCTGCGGACGGCACCGGACGTGCTCCCACTCGGGCAGCATGCTCACGAGCAGCCCGCTGCGATCCAGTGCCTCGAGCGGGGCGATCGCGCCGTGCCCGGCGGCCAGCAGACCCACCAGGGCGTCGCGGGCGGCGGGCGGCCACGGGACCGGAAGCACCGGCCGGCTCTCGACCAGCCGGCGGAGGGTGAACGGCGAGACGGGGAGCCCGGAGCCGGCCGCCGCGGCCGCCACCCGCAGCGCCAGCGTCGGATCTCCCCCGGGATCGGCGTCCCGGGCGAGCACGACCTCCTTGCCCTGCTCGACGACACCGTCGGCGAGCGGGCGACGGGTCGGCTCCGCACGCCGGCGCCAACGCGGCCGCCGGCTCGACTCCTCGGCGTCGATCCGGCGTACCGCCATGTCCCAGGTGAAGGTGATGGTGCGGCCGGCGTCGGAGACGGCCCGCAGCAGCGCGTCGGCATCCGGGAAGTCCAGCGCCGCCGCGATCTCGGCCTGCTGGTGGTGCACCAGCCGGTCCAGCGCCCGGCCGGCGCCCAGGTGCAGCTCACCCCGGACGTCGAGCAGGAGGCGGTAGGCCGCGGCGACGGACGGACCGATCGGGTCGGCCAGCTGCGCGACCGCGAGACCGTGCAGTGCATGGACGTCGCGCAGGCCGCCCAGGCACTGCTTCAGATCCGGTTCGACGAGGAAGGCGAGCTCTCCGAACCGGCGGACCCGTTCCTCGGCGGCGGCGGAAAGATCGGCCACCCGCCGGACGCCGTTACGCCGCCACGCGGTCCGGGCCTCACGTCGGAGCTCGTCACCGACGGCGAGGTCGCCCGCGACCGGTCGGGCGACCAGCAGGCCGAGCGCGACCGCGAGATCGCTCTCGGCCAGGCTCAGCGCCTCCGGCAGGGTGCGCACGGAATGGTCGAGGGAAACGCCGGCGTCCCACAGCGGGTACCAGACCGACTCGGCCACCGACCCGACGTCGGACTGCCCGTCGTGGACGAGAACGAGGTCGATGTCGCCGTACGGCGCGACCTCGCCGCGACCGAGACTGCCGACCGCGACGAGTGCGAGGTTCGGCCGGGGGGCCAGCAGGTCCGCCAACGTCTGTTGATACAGGTCGCTCAGCGCGGCCCGAAGCTCCGCGCCGGTGAGCCGCTGATCCTTGATCAGGCGGTCTCGACCGGCGCGGAGCTCGGCCGCGGCATCAGAGGGCGTCCGGTCCCCGTTCCCCGGTACGAACCCGCACGAGGTGCTCGACCGGCGTCACCCAGACCTTGCCGTCGCCGATGGATCCGGTCCGGGCGGCATCGACGACCGCGTCGACGACCTTGTCGGCGTCGAAGTCGTCGACCAGCACCTCCACCTTGAGCTTGGGCACGAGATCGACGGTGTACTCAGCGCCCCGGTAGACCTCGGTGTGACCCTTCTGCCGGCCGAATCCCTGTACCTCGCCGACCGTCAACCCGGCGACACCGAGGGCCTCGAGTGCAGCTTTGACGTCGTCGAGCCGGAAGGGCTTGATGATCGCGGTGATGAGCCTCATGCGTTCACCTCCGTCTTCTGCGCGGCGCCGGACGGCACCTGCGCCGTGTGTCCGCCACCGACCGAACCGAACTCGTACGCCGACTCACCGTGCATCGAGATGTCGAGACCGGTGATCTCATCCTCCTCGGTGACCCGGTTGCGCGTGATCAGGCCGATGACCTTGCCGATGATGAGCGTCATCACGAAGGAGTACGCCATCACGCAGATCACGGCGAGCGCCTGCTCCCCGAGCAGGCCCGCTCCACCTCCGTAGAACAACCCGTCCCGCCCGGCCGAGTTGGTGTCGATCGTGGCGAACAGGCCGACGCACAGTGAGCCGATGATCCCGCCCACCAGGTGGACGCCGACGACGTCGAGCGAGTCGTCGAAGCCGAACTTGGACTTCAGGCTCACCGCGAGCGGGCAGACCACCCCGGCGAAGAGGCCGACCGCGATCGAGCCGAGCGGGCTGACGAATCCGGCCGCCGGCGTGATGGCGACCAGTCCGGCGACGGCGCCGGACGCGGCGCCGAGTGTCGTCGCCTTGCCGTACTTGATCTTCTCCACCAGGATCCAGCCGAGGCACGCCGCCGCGGTGGCCGTGTTGGTGTTGACGAACGCGTAGCCGGCCAGGTTGTTGGCCCCCAGCGCGGAACCGGCGTTGAAACCGAACCAGCCGAACCACAGCAGGCCGGCACCGAGCAGGGTGAACGGCAGGTTGTGCGGGCGCATCTGTTCCTTGGGCCAGCCGCGCCGCCGGCCGAGCACCAGCGCCATCGCGAGTCCCGCGGCACCGGCGTTGATGTGCACCACGGTCCCGCCGGCGAAGTCCAGCGCGCCACGCTGGAAGAGCCAGCCCTCAGGCGAGAACACCCAGTGCGCGACGGGACCGTAGACGAGGATCGACCAGGCGACGACGAAGCCGACGAACGCGCCGAATTTCCACCGGTCCGCCGTGGAGCCGGTGATCAGCGCGGGCGTGATGACCGCGAACATCATCTGGAAGATCACGAACACGATCGGCGGGATTGTCTGCGCCGCGGCGCCGACGTACCCGGGCACGACCTCGGTCATGTGTTGCAGGCCGGCGAAATGCAGGTCGCCGATGAATCCGTTGCCCTTGCCGAAGGCGAGGGAGAACGAGACCAGGACCCACACGATGCTGACGATCGCGATCGTGACGAAGTTCTGCATCAGCATGCCGAGCATGTTCTTGCTCCGCACCATGCCGCCGTAGAAGAAGGCGAGGCCGGGTGTCATCAGCAGGACGAGCGCGGTACTGGCGAGGACCCAGGCGGTGGATCCGGTGTCGATCTTGGACAGGTCGAACGGGGCGGCGAGGGCCGGCACGGTGGCCGGGCCGGTGGCGAGCAGGGCGAGACTCATGGCGCTCCTCATTGCGGGGACGTGCCGTGAGACTGCCGAAACGATGTTTCCGGATGCGACCGGCGATGTTTCGTCGTTGTGAATTCAGGCCGGCTCGCCGAGCAGCGCGTCGACGAACGCCGGCGGATCGAAGGGCGCCAGGTCGTCCGGACCCTCACCGAGTCCGATCAGCTTCACCGGGACCCCGAGCTCGCGCTGGACGGCGATGACGATACCGCCCTTCGCGGTGCCGTCGAGCTTGGTGAGCACGATGCCGGTGCAGTCGACGGCCTCGGTGAAGACCCGGGCCTGGATGAGGCCGTTCTGCCCGGTCGTCGCGTCCAGGACGAGGAGGGTCTCGTCGATGGGGCCCTGCTTTTCGACGACCCGCTTGACCTTGTCCAGCTCGTCCATCAGCCCCGACTTCGTGTGCAGCCGGCCGGCGGTGTCGATGAGCACCGTGTCGACGTGGCGCTCCTTCCCCTGCCGCACCGCGTCGAAGGCCACCGACGCCGGGTCCCCGCCCTCGGGGCCTCGGACGGTCTCCGCCCCGACTCGCGCGCCCCAGGTGGCGAGCTGGTCGGCACCGGCGGCGCGGAAGGTGTCGGCGGCACCCAGCAGCACGCTGCGGCCGTCGGCGACCAGGACGCGGGCGAGCTTGCCGCAGGTCGTCGTCTTCCCGGTGCCGTTGACCCCGACCACGAGGACCACGGCCGGGCTGTCGGCGTGCGGGAAGGTGTGCAGCTCGCGGTCGGTGTCGGTGCCGATGGCGGTGAGCAGCTCCTCGGCGAGCAGGCGTCGCAGCTCCTCCGGCGACCGGGTGCCGAGCACCCGGGTGCGCTCCCGCAACCGGTCCACGATCTCGGTCGTGGCGGTGACGCCGACGTCCGCGCCGAGCAGGGTGTCCTCGATCTCCTCCCAGGCGTCGTCGTCGAGGCGGTCGCGGGCGAGGACGGCGAGCAGGCCCTTGCCCATCGTCGACTGCGACCGGGCCAGCCGGGACCGCAGCCGCACCAGTCGCCCTGCCGTGGGTTCGGGCGTCTCGACCGCCGGCGCCTCGGGCGCCTCGGCCGCCGGCGACTCGACCTCGGAGTCGGCGGGCGCGGAGTCGGCGGGCGCGGTCGTGGATGGCTGGGCGGGCAGCTGCAGGGTGGTCGACGACTCCTCGCCCGGGTCGACCCGGCGGCGTCGGCGCGGCACCACCAGCCCGACGACCGCGGCGATGGCGATGACGACGACCACGACGGCGATGATCACGTACTCCATGCGGCGATCCTCTCAGAGCGGCGCGCACCCCTGACGCCCCCGTGCTCGCCTGCCCGTAACCGGCGTACGCCGTTCGCCGGTTGCAACGGTGGTGCCGGTGCGGTACGAAGGTGGGAGTAGTAACCAGTGAAAGTGATTAGCCGGTGACGGAGGTCGACCACAAATGGCCGAGTGGGAAGCAATCGGGGCACCGAGCAGTGCCGGGGCGCACCATGCAGGTCAGGAGCGCGCGCCCGCGGCCCTGCGCCGGGCCGGACTCCTCGACCGGCTGCGCGACGGTGGGATGTCGATCGTCGACGGCGGCGACCTGCCGGTCACTCCGTTCGTCGCCGACCCGGCCCACCCGCGCGAGCGCAATCTCGACGGGGTGGTGGCCGCGGCGATCGGGCTCGCCGACCGGGTCGCCGACGTGGTCCGGGACGGGCGCCGGCCCCTGGTGCTCGGCGGCGACTGCACCCTTACGCTCGGCGTGATGGCGGGATTCGGCCGGATCCGCGACGACACGGGCCTGGTCTACGTCGACGGAGACGCCGACGTGGGAACGCCGGAGCACACCGAGTCCGGGATCTTCGACTCCATGGGGGTCGCCCATCTGCTCGGAGCCGGCGCGCCCCGACTGGCCGGTCTGAACCGCCCGGGAGCTCTCGTCGAGCCGGCCCGGCTGTGCCTGGTCGGCTGCGATCCGCGGGAGGTCGACGCTTCCGGGCATGCGTTCCTCGAGCAGCGCGGTGTCGGATACTTCGCCGGCCCGGACCTGGCCGGCGCACCGGAGAAGGTCGCCGAGGAGGCCATCGCCCGGGTGGCCGGCGCGTCCGGGCCCGTCGTCGTACACCTCGACGTCGACGTGGTCGACTCCGGTGACCTGCCGCTGGGCAACTTCCCGCACTACGACAGCGGTGTTCCCCTCGACGCGGTGCTCGCCGCCCTGGCTGTGCTGGTCCGGCACGAGTCCTGCGCCGGTCTGGTGCTCACCGAGGTCAACCCGACCCACGACGCCGACGGCACGATCCTCGAGCGCTACGTCTCGGGTCTGGTCAGCGCGCTGACGGGACCCTGAGCCAGACGGCGTGGTCGACGGGCAGCCGCGGGTCGGCGCGGTCGTCGAACGGCTCGCTGGCGAGCAGCACCTCGTCGTACGGCGGGAGCACCGCCGGGCCGGGAGACATGTTCACCAGACAGACGAAGCCGGGCTCGCGGGCGAAGGCCAGCACTCCGGGCGCCGACTCGAGCCATTCGAAGGTTCCGTCCCCGAGCGCCGGCTGCTCGTGTCGGATCCGCAGCGCCGCGCGGTAGAGCGACAAGGTCGAGGCCGGGTCGTCCGCCTGCGCGTCGGCGGTGCGGTCCTTCCAGCCCGCCGGCTGAGGTAGCCACGGGGTCGAGCCGGCCGGACCGAACCCGAACGGCGACCGGTCACCCGACCACGGAATCGGCACCCGGGAGCCGTCCCGCCCGCGGTTGGTGTGCTTCGAGCGCTCCCAGACCGGGTCCTGCAGCACCTCGACCGGAAGGTCTTCGACCTCCTCGAGGCCGAGTTCCTCCCCCTGGTAGACGTAGGCGCCGCCGGGCAGGGCGAGCTCGAGCAGCGCAGCGGCCCGGGCCCGGCGTAGCCCGACTTCGAGTGAGGCCTCGACCGCTCCGGCGTTGGCGTTCTCGCGGCCGGCCGGGCGGCCGTAGCGGGTGACGTGCCGGACGACGTCGTGGTTGGAGAGCACCCAGGTCGTCGGGGCACCGACCGACCCGATCGACCGGGTCGACTCGTCGATCACGGCCCGCATCGCCGCCGCGTCCCACGGCGCCTTGAGGAAGTCGAAGTTGAACGTCGTGTGCAACTCGTCGGGGCGGACGTAGCGGGCCAGCCGTTCGGCCGGTGACACCCACGCCTCGCCGACGAAGATGCGCGGCTCGTCGTAGGAGTCGGCGATCTTGCGCCAGGACCGGTAGATCTCGTGCACCGCGTCCTGGTCCCACGCCGGGTGGACGGTCCCGAACGGTGGCTCCTCCGGCGCCGCCCAGATCTCGGGCAGGTCGGGGTAGGTCGGGTCCTTGGCCAGACCGTGCGCCACGTCGATGCGGAAGCCGTCCACGCCACGGTCGAACCAGAAGCGCAGCACGTCTTCGAATTCGGCGGCCACCGCCGGGTTCTCCCAGTTGAGGTCGGGCTGCTCCGGGGCGAACAGGTGCAGGTACCACTCCCCCGGCGTGCCGTCGGATCCGGTGACCCGCCGCCACGCCGGTCCGCCGAAGGTCGACGTCCAGTTGGTGGGTGGTGTGTCACCGTTCTCGCCGCGGCCGGCACGGAAGACGTAGCGGTCGCGTTCGGGCGATCCGGGTCCGGCGGCCAGTGCCTGCTGGAACCACGGATGCTGGTCGCTGGTGTGGTTGGGGACGATGTCGAGGATCACCCGGATGCCGTGCCGGTGCGCCTCGTCGAGCAGCGCCTCGGCCTCGGGCAGGGTCCCGAACGCCGGATCGATCGCCCGGAAGTCGGCCACGTCATAGCCGCCGTCGGCCTGCGGCGACGGGTACCACGGATTGATCCAGATCGCGTCGACACCGAGGTCGGCGAGATACGGCAGCCGGGACCTGATCCCGGCGATGTCGCCGAGACCGTCGCCCGTCCCGTCGGCGAACGAGCGCAGGTAGACCTGGTAGATGACGGCGTCGCGCCACCAGGGACGGGCTTCGCCGGGTACGGCGTCGGAGAGCTCAGAAGTCACGGACGGTGATTCTGTCAGGCGTGGTGGCGCCCGGCGACTCGACCCGAGCCGGCGTCAGGCGGTCGCGAGCTCGCGCAGCCGCTGGCTGATCAACGTGGTGACGCCGTCGCCGCGCATGCTGGCGCCGTAGAGGGCGTCGGCGATCTCCATCGTGCGCTTCTGGTGGGTGATCACGATGAGTTGGCTGGCGTCGCGCAGCTCCTCGAGCAGCCCGATCAGCCGCTCGAGGTTGGTGTCGTCGAGCGCCGCCTCGATCTCGTCCAGGACGTAGAACGGCGAAGGGCGGGCCCGGAAGATCGCCACGAGCAACGCGACCGCCACCAGCGAGCGCTCGCCGCCGGAGAGCAGCGACAGCCGCTTCACCCGCTTGCCGGGCGGACGGGCCTCGACCTCGACCCCCGTCGTCAGCAGGTCATCCGGGTCGGTCAACGACAACCGGCCCTCGCCGCCGGGGAACAGCGTCGCGAAGACGAGCGCGAACTCCCGGGCCGTGTCGTCGAATGCCGACGCAAACACCTCGTGGATCCGCTCGTCGACCTCGTGCACGACCGTGAGCAGGTCGCGGCGGGTGGCCTTGAGGTCCTCCAGCTGCCCGGACAGGAACTGGTGGCGTTCCTCCAGCGCGGCGAACTCCTCCAGGGCGAGCGGGTTGACCTTCCCCAGCACCGCGAGATCGCGCTCCGCCCGGGCCGCCCGCTTTTCGCAGGCCCGGCGGTCGAACGCCGTCGGCGTCGGGGCGACGACCTGCTCGCCGCGATCCCGGGCGGTCTCGTATTCGGCCTGCTCGGCCGCCGACGGCGGCATCGGCGCCTGCGGTCCGTAGTCAGCGACGAGCGCGTCCACGTCGACGCCGTACTCCTCGGCGGCGCGGGTCTGCAGCGCGTCGATCCGCAATCGCTGTTCGGTGCGGGCGACCTCGTCGCGGTGGACGATGTCGGTCAGCCGGTCGAGCTCGGTGGCGAGCTCGCGGGCGGCCGTACGGACCTGAGCCAGTTCGGCGTCGCGGGTCTTCCGGGAGGACGCGACGGCGGTCCGCTCGTCGTCGGCGTCGGCGAGCGACCCGGCGAGCCGCTGCAGGGTCGCCTCCGCGGTCGACGCCGCGGCCTCGGCCACCAGGGCGCCGCGGGCGCGGGTGACCCGCGCCGCCTCGCGGCGGGTCCGTTCGACGCGCTCGGCTTCGGCGGCCCGCCGCAGCGACTCCGCCCGTCCGGTCATGGCCCGGACCCGTTCCTCTCCCGTGCGCACCGCAAGACGCGCGTCGACCTCAACCTGGCGGGCCTGCTGCAGGGCGGTCGTGGCGTCGTCGCGGTCCATTGTGGACGGCTCGTCCTCGCCTTGCGTGTCGCGGGCGGCGTGCAGGCGCTGCTCGGCGTCGGCGAGGCCGGCGAGGTCGCGCTCACGGGCCGCTTCGGCCTCGGTGCGGGCGCGTTCCAGTCGTTCGGCCTCGGCCGCCGACGACCGGGCCGCCGCCCCGAGATGGGCCAACTGCTCGGCCACCGCTGACATCTTCGCGTCGGACTCGTGCAGGGCGGCGAGGGCGGCCTGCACCTCCTCGGCCCGCGTCGCCACGAGCGCGCGGGTCTCCTCGATCTGGCGGCGCACCTCGGTCGCCCGCCGGCTCGCCTCGTCGGCCCGCTGCTGCGCCTCGTCGACCGCGGCCTGCACCTCGATCACACTCGGGGCGCTGGCCGAGCCGCCGACCGCCCGGTGAGCACCGAGCAGATCGCCCTCGGGCGTGACGGCCCGGATCGTCGGGTCGGCGGCGATCAGCGCCGTCGCGGCATCGAGATCCTCGACGACCGCGACCCGGTCAAGAGCCCGGTAGAGCGCCGGCCGCAACGCCTCGGGCGCCGACAGCAGGTCGGCCGCCCAATGGGCACCCGCCGGCAGGGTGGGCCAGCCGGACGTCGCGTCGGGAGCGGCCGGACCGGCCGGCTCCGGCGCGCCGATCAGCAGGCCCGCGCGACCGCCCTCGTCGGACTTGAGCATCCGCAGCGCGCGTACGGCGTCGTCCGGCGAGGCCACGGCCACCGCGTCGGCCAGGTCGCCGAGGGCCGCGGCAAGCGCGGGCTCCCGACCGGGTTGGACGCTGAGCAACGCCGCGACGGAGCCCAGGACGCCGCCGACGCGGTCGCGGGCGGCGAGCAGAGCGCCGGCACCGTCCTTGCGGGCCAGCCCGAGGGCCAGCGCCTCCCGGCGGGCCTCCCACGACGTGCGGTCCCGTTCGAGGTCGCGCTCGGTGTCGACGAGCGCATCGAAGCGGGTGCGGGCCTCCTCGTGCCGCCCGACCGCCGCCTCGTGTCGCTCGTCGAGTCCGAGCTCGCCCTCGTCGAGCGCGCCGACCTGTGACTGCAGTGCGTCGAAGTCGCTCGCCGCCTCCGCGGCCCGTCCGCGGGCCTGCTCGGCAGCGACGGACAGCCGGTCGATCTCCTCGCCGCCGGCCGAGGCCCGCGACCGCAGCGCATCGACCTGCCCGGCCAGGGTCGCGATGCCCTCCCGGCGGTCGGCGACGGCCCGGACCGCCGCCACCAGCTCACGTTCCGCGGCGGCGAGGCGCTGCTCCAGGGCGGCCCGCTGCTCGACGGCGGTGGCGAGCCGGTCGCGGTCGCCGGCCAACTCGTCGGCGACCGCGTGCTCCTCGGCGACGATCTCCTCCGCCTCGGCCTCCAGCTCGTCCGGGTCGCGCCCGGGCGGTGCCGGGTCGAGTGGGGCGGACAGGTGCCGGGCCCGTTCGGCGGCGAGCCGCGCCGTCCCGGCGAACCGCTCCCGCAGCCCGGACAGCCGGTACCAGGTCTCCTGCGCGGCCTCGAGCCGCGGCGCGTCCGCGGCGAGCAGCCGCTCCAGCTCGCTCTCGCTCTGCTGTTCGGTGGCGATGCGGCGCTCGACGTCGGTACGGCGCTCGCGGACGGCGGTCTCGTCGGCGACCTCACGGTCGAGGGTGGACTGCAGCCCGACCAGGTCGTCGGCGAGCAGCCGCAGCCGGGAGTCCCGCACCTCGGCCTGAATGGTGGCGGCCCGCCGGGCCACCTCGGCCTGTCGCCCCAACGGCTTGAGCTGACGGCGCAGCTCCGACGTCAGGTCGGTGAGCCGGGTCAGGTTGGCCTGCATGGCGTCGAGCTTGCGCAACGCCTTTTCCTTGCGCTTGCGGTGTTTGAGGACGCCGGCCGCCTCTTCGATGAAGCCACGGCGGTCCTCCGGGCGGGCCTGCAGCACCGCGTCGAGCTGACCCTGCCCGACGACGACGTGCATCTCCCGGCCGATACCGGAGTCGGAGAGGAGCTCCTGGATGTCGAGCAGCCGGCAGGTGCTGCCGTTGATCTCGTACTCGCTCTCCCCGGACCGGAACATCCGCCGCGTGATCGACACCTCGGTGTAATCGATGTCCAGCGCACCGTCGGAGTTGTCGATCGTGAGAGTCACTTCGGCCCGACCGAGCGGCGGCCGGCCCGCGACACCGTTGGGGCCGGCAGAACCGCCGCTGCCGGCGAAGATGACGTCTTCCATCTTGCCGCCGCGCAGTGCCTTGGCGCCCTGCTCGCCGAGCACCCACGCGATCGCGTCGACGACGTTGGACTTGCCCGACCCGTTCGGGCCGACGACACAGGTCACACCGGGCTCGAGACGAAGCGTCGTGGCAGAGGCAAAGGACTTGAAGCCCTTGAGCGTCAGCGTTTTCAGGTGCACGGGTCTCCGAGCGGCTCGATCCTGCGTCGGTCGGACCGGCGAGCGACGGTCGGCAAGGAAAACGCTCGCACGGACCAGCGACACGCTACCGCGCCCGACCGGATCGAAGCGGAAGACTCGCAGGGTGCGGGCACGACGACGTGCGTCAGAACGGCCGGAGCGGCAGGCGCCAGTACGGCGCGCTACGCCAGAGCCGGCTCGGAAAGCTCGGAGAGGTCGTGCAGGCGCTCGTCGAGCGCTTCCTCGGCGAGCGGCTCGGAGTCTGTGGGCAGTGGAGCGTCCCGTTCGGCCCGGAGCCGGTCGACCTCGCCCTCCAAGTCCCGAACCCGGGTCCGAAGGAAGATCAACTCGTCAGCGAACCGACGGTCTGGTGCGACGCCAATGTGCCCGTACAAGGCCTTGGCCATTAGGGCGGCCTCCACGCGACTGACCTAGGGGGTCGATGCACGTCGTGCCAGTGTGCCGACGTGCTGCGGTGCCTTGAGCTTCCCACGCCTCATCCGTTTCGGTCAAACCTCGGCACGGTCATCGGGCCACGAACCCCCTGAGACGGCCTGAAGGTGGACCCCACCGCTCGGTGAGCCGCTGGACCCGGCCGGGTGACCCGGGGTCGCGGAGAACCTGCAGCAGGGCGCGGCAGGCCCGCGCCGGTCCCTCGGCGACCACCTCCACCTCGCCGTCGGGCAGATTGGTCGCCGAGCCGACCAGGCCGAGGTCGGCGGCGCGGTCGCACACCCACCACCGGAATCCGACCCCCTGCACCCGCCCGTGCACCCACACCGTCAGCCGGGCGGACTCCTCGCCCTCGCTCATCGCGGGGCGCCCACCAGGCGGTCGCGCAGCCAGCCGAAGGCGTCCGCCTGCATGGCGAGATCGAACTTGTGCGGGCCGTCGTAGAACTCGCCGCGATAGGCGTCGACCGCGCCGGCCTCGGCGTACTGCGCGCGGATCTTCTCGTGCGCCGCCTGCTCCCCGCTGAGCGGGAACAACGGATCGGCGCGGTTGTACTGCACGAACAACGGCCGGGGCGCGCGGCAGGCGGCCAGGTCGGGCCAGTCGTAGCCGGCGCGGACGAGCCCGGCGGGCAGGAACATCCAGGTGTGGCTGATCACGTTGTGATCCAGCAGCTCGCCGTAGGTGCTCATCATCCCGACGACAACCGCCGCGGCGAGCCGGTCGGCGGTAGCGGCGAGAAGCGCCGCGCGGCACCCGCCCCCGGAGAGTCCGACGCAACCGATCCGGTCGGTGACGTCGGGCCGGGACTGCAGGTAGGACAGCGCGATGCGGTCCTCTCTGGAGACGACCGCGGCCAGGGTCGTGCCGAGCAGCGTGCAGTATTTCTCGACCAGGTGCTCGTGGTGGTAGGCCGCGGCGTTGTAGCGGGCGAACTCCTCGGGCGCACCGTCCGCGGAGCCTTCGGGCAGTACGTCGGCGGTGCCCGCCAGCCGCTGCAGCACCGGCGGCATCTCCGCGAGCGGGAACCGCCGCGAACCCCACCCGAACACGTCGGTGACGAGGACGACGTTGCCCTCGGCGGCGAGTGCGTTGGCGAAGGCCCGGCCCTCGTAGAGGTCGCCGCGCAGCGCCGTCACTGCGGGCGGGACCGGGTCGGGACCGTCCGCGATCTTCTCCTTGCCGTAGAACTTCACGCCGTCGTGGCCGTGCAGTCCGAGTACGGCGGGCAGCGGCCCGGCGGCGCCGACCGGCTTCAACAGCCACGCCCTGGTGCGAGGGCCGTAGCCGACCGACCACGACAGTTCCTCGCCGGCCAGCCCGTCCCGGACCCAGCTCCGCTCGACCCGCACGTCGGCGGGTTGCTCGTCCGCACGGACGTCGAGAAGGTCGTCGATGTCGGCGCAGGCGTCCTTGCCGGGCGGGCGGTTCGCGAGCCGGAGCAGGTTCCAGTCGGCCCAGTCGCTATAGGACCCGAGATGCTCGTAGTGCCGTGGCGATAGTGGCATCGGCACAGCCAAGCACACGACCTCGCCGGCGCACCGACCTGCTCAGCCGCGGGCCCGCCGCGGTCTGGGCTGGCAGCGCGGACAGGTGAAGCTCGACCGGTTCATGAACGGTTCGCGGCGGATCGGCGTACCGCAGCGCCGGCACGGCAACCCGGCCCGCCCGTAGACGTCCAGCGACCGGTCGAAGAATCCGCTCTCGCCGTTGACGTTGACGTAGAGCGCGTCGAACGAGGTCCCGCCCGCGTCGAGGGCCTCCGTCAGCACCTCCCGAACCGCCGCCAGCAGCCGGGCGATCACCGGACGTGTCAGCGTCTCGGTCGGCCGGGTGCCGTGCAGGCGGGCCCGCCACAACGCCTCGTCGGCGTAGATGTTGCCGATCCCGGAGACGAGGGTCTGATCGAGCAGGGCGCGCTTGACCGCCGTACGACGACGCCGGAGCGCGGCGGTGAAGGCCGCGTCGTCGAAGGCCGGGTCGAGCGGATCGGGGGCGATGTGCCGGATCGGCGCGGGCAGGCCGTCGCTGTCGGCCTCGAGCGAGAGACCGCCGAAGGTGCGCTGGTCGACGAACCGGAGTTCGGTGTCGCCGTCGGCGAAGCGGATCCGCACCCGCAGATGGGTTTCGTCCGGCGCCCCGGTCGGCCGCACCAGGAGCTGACCACTCATCCCGAGATGGGCCAGTACGGCGTCGCCGGAGTCGAGGGGCAGCCACAGGTACTTGCCCCGGCGGCAGGCCGCGGTGATGGTCCGGCCGCGCAGCCCGGCGGCGAACCCGGCCGGTCCGGAGAGGTGACGGCGTACGGCGCGCGGATGGAGGACCTCGACGTCGGTGACGGTGCGGCCCACCACCCAGCGGGCCAGGCCGCGGCGGACGATCTCGACCTCCGGCAGTTCCGGCATCGACGGCGCCCGTCAGGCTTCGTCGGCGGCGACCGACCGCGCCTGCAGCACGGTCCAGGCGGCCTCGGCGGCCTTCTGCTCGGCTTCCTTCTTGCTGCACCCGACGCCTGCGCCGAACTGCTCGCCGCTGACCCGGGCGATCGCCGTGAAGGACTTGCGGTGATCCGGGCCGGTCTCGCTGATCAGGTAGTCGGGAGCGCCGAGTCCGAGCGCCGCGGAGAGTTCCTGCAGGCTGGTCTTCCAGTCCAGGCCGGCACCGCGCAGCATCGCCTCCTCCATCAGCTGGTCGAACAGCCGGTGGATGACCGTGCCGACGGCGTCGAGGCCGCGGTCGAGGTGGACAGCGCCGAGGACCGCCTCGAGGCCGTCGGCGAGGATGCTGGCCTTGTCCCGCCCGCCGGTCGCCTCTTCGCCGCGGCCGAGCCGCAGGTGCGCGCCGAGACCGCCGGGGCCGAGGCCGCGGGCCACACCGGCGAGCGCGCGCATGTTGACGACCGAGGCGCGCAGCTTCGCCAGCTGCCCCTCCGGCAGGTCGGGATGGTCGCGGTAGAGGGCGTCGGTGATCACCAACCCGAGCACCGCGTCGCCGAGGAACTCCAGCCGCTCGTTGTGCGGCGCGCCCCCGTGCTCGTAGGCGTAGGACCGGTGGGTCAGGGCGCGCTGAAGCAAGCCCGGGTCGACGGTGATCCCGAGCGCCGTCTCGAGCCCCGCGTGCTCGTCGGCTTCATCCGCCACAGCACCGGCCCCCGTTCCGGGGTCAGCCGGTGACGACCCGGCCGGCGTACTGCCCGCACTCGGGGCAGGCACGGTGCGGCAGGGTCGGCTTCCCGCAGGCGCGGTTGCTGCACGTCACCAACGTCGGCGCGGTGGCCTTCCACTGCGCGCGGCGGGCGTGGGTGTTGGCCCGCGACTTCCTCCGCTTCGGAACTGCCACGGCTAGCTCTCCTGACTCTCGGGACGGCCGGGGTCGCCGGCCGTGTCGGTGCCGGTGAACCGCTCCGCGAGAGCGGCCCACCGTGGGTCGATGGTGTCGTGCGTGTGGTCGGGCGGCAGCTCGTCCCAGCGCTCCCCGCAGGTCGCGCACAGGCCGCGGCAGTCGTCCCGGCACAGTGGTGCGAGCGGCAGTGCGAGCACCACCGCGTCCCGGACGGTCGGCTCCAGATCGAGGGCGTCACCCTCGAGCCGGCGTACCTCGTCCTCCTCCGTCGTCTCCTCGGTCGTGCTCTCCGGGTAGGCGAACAGCTCCTGCACCGGTGCCTCCACCACGTCGGTGACGGGTGTGAGGCAACGCACACACTCCCCCACCCCCGACGCCGTGACGGTGCCGGAGACGAAGACCCCCTCCACCACCGACTCGAGCCGCAGATCGAGGTCGAGCCCGGAGCCTTCCGGCACCGCGATCGACCCGACCCGCAGATCCGCAGGCGCCGGGACCTGACCCTGCACCACCCGCATCGACCCAGGGCGTCTACCGAGCTCGCGGAGATCGAGCACGAGTGGGCGTCGAGGGTCGAGCCGGGTCTTCGGGGTCCTGTTCTCGGGCATGACGAACCGATGGGTGAGGAAGCTGGAGATCCCAGATTAGCGGAGCGGGCAGGAATCCGTCGATTCGGTCGCGTTCAGCCCTCTTCGGCCAGGCGGGCCAGGAGCCGCTCGAGCACATAGGGCGGGACCAGCCCGGACACGTCGCCGCCGTACGTGGCGACCTCCTTGACCAGGCTGGACGACAGGAAGCTGTAGAGGTTGTTGGTGGCCATGAACATCGTCTCGACCTCGGCCAGGCCGTTGTTCATCTGGGCCATCTGCAGTTCGTAGTCGAAGTCGCTCACCGCTCGTAGGCCCTTGACGATGACCGGAATCTGGTGGGTGCGGCAGTATTCGGAGAGGAGGCCCTGGAACGAGTCGATCGTGACGTTGGGCAGCCCGTCGGTGACCCGGGCGAGCATGTCGATGCGCTCGTCGACGGTGAACAGCCGCGACTTGTTCTGGTTGACGCCGACGACCACGACCACCTCGTCGTAGAGCCGGCTGGCCCGGTTGATGATGTCCAGGTGACCGTTGGTCACCGGATCGAAGGACCCGGGACACACTGCGCGTCTCACGGTCGGCGACCGTACCAAAGCACCGCTTCGCCGTAACGGCGCGACTTGAGCGGCGCGACGCCGGTCGGCCAGTTCGGTGCGGGGCTGCGCCGGCCGCGCTCGACGACGAGGACCGCCCCGCCGGCGAGCCAGCCCCGGTCCACGAGGTCGGCGAGCATCCGGTCGACCTCGTCGTCGGCCGTGGCGTACGGCGGGTCGGCGAACACGAGGTCGTAGACCGCCCCGGGCGCCGGGGGCGCGGCGAGCACCCGCTCGACCCGGTCGGCCAGCACCCGCGCACCCGTCGCATCGAGCCGGGCGGCGTTGGTGCGGATCGTGCGCGCGGCCCGCGGGTCGGACTCGACGAACAGCGCCCGGTCCGCCCCGCGGGACAGCGCCTCCAGGCCGATCGCACCGGACCCGGCGTAGAGGTCCAGGACGGCGGTCCCGGACAGGTCGAGCAGTCCGACGAGGGTGTTGAACAGGCCTTCGCGGGCCTGGTCGGCGGTGGGTCGCGTGCCGGATCCGGGCGGTACGGCGAGTCGCCGGCCGCCCGCGCCGCCGCCGACGATTCGGGTCACCCGGCCACGGTACGGCGCCCGCGTCGGCTCAGGCTTTCTCGAGGTAGTCGGCGCGCTCGTCCTCGATCAACGCCGCCACCTGCGCGGCGAGAGCGGGATGCTCCCGCAGCTCCGGGTCGGCGTCGACCAGGGCGACCGCCTCCTCGCGGGCCTGCAGGATCAGCTCCTCGTCGCGCAGCAGCGACAGGATCCGCAGCGCCGACCGCCGGCCGGACTGCGCCGAGCCGAGGACGTCGCCCTCGCGTCGTTGGGCCAGGTCGAGGCGGGCCAGTTCGAACCCGTCGACCGTGGCGGCGACGGCGTCCAACCGCACGCGGGCGGGTCCCGCCGGCGCGTCCGTGACGAGCAGGCAGAGGCCGGGCGCGCTGCCGCGGCCGACCCGGCCCCGCAGCTGGTGGAGCTGGGAGACCCCGAACCGGTCGGCGTCGAGGATCACCATCGCGGTGGCGTTGGCCACGTCGACGCCGACCTCGATGACGGTGGTCGCAACCAGGACGTCGATCTCGCCGGCCGCGAACCGGCGCATCACCGAGTCCTTCTCGTCGGTAGGCAGCCGCCCGTGCAGGATCTCGACCCGCAGGCCGGCGAGGGGTCCTTCGGCGAGGCCCGGGGCGACGTCCAGGACCGACACCGGCGGGCGACGCTCACCCGCGGCCGAGTCGTCGTCGCCGCCGTCGAGCGTCCCGTCGGCGCCGTCCCCCTCGGCAGAGCCGTCGGCGTCGTCGTCGGACCGGGTCTCGCCGCCGATCCGCGGGCAGACGATGTAGGCCTGGTGACCGTTCCCGACCTCCTCCCGCACCCGTTGCCAGACCCGGTCCAGCCAGCCCGGGCGCTCGGCGGCCGGGACCACCGTCGTCGCGATCGCGGACCGCCCGCGCGGCAGCTCCCGCAGCGCGGAGGTCTCGAGGTCGCCGAACACGGTGATCGCGACGGTCCGCGGGATCGGTGTCGCGGTCATCACCAGCACGTGCGGCGGCTGCGCGGCCTTCATGCGCAGCGCGTCGCGCTGCTCGACGCCGAACCGGTGCTGCTCGTCGACGACGACGATGCCGAGATCGGCGAACTGGACCCCCTCCTGGATCAGCGCGTGGGTGCCGACGACGATGCCCGCCGCGCCCCCGGCGATGTCGGCCAGCACGGCGCGGCGTACGGCGGCCGACTGCGACCCGGTGAGCAGCACGACCCGGGTGGCGTGCTCGTCCCCGCCGAGCTCGCCGCCCTCGGCGAGCGGGCCGAGCAGCGCGCGGAGCGACCGGGCGTGTTGGGCAGCGAGCACCTCGGTCGGGGCGAGCAGCGCGGCCTGCCCCCCGGCGTCGACGACCTGCAGCATGCCGCGCAGCGCGACCACCGTCTTGCCGCTGCCGACCTCGCCCTGCAGCAGGCGGTGCATGGGATGCGGGGCGGCCAGTTCGGCGGCAAGCACGGTGCCGATCTCCTGCTGGCCACCGGTCAGCGCGAACGGCAGTCGGGCGTCGAAGGCGTCGACCAGCCCGCCCTGCCGCGCCGGTCGCGGCACGGCCGGGCGGCCGGCGGCGGCCGCGCGGCGCTGCGCCAGCGTCACCTGCAGGGCCATCGCCTCGTCCCACGCCAGCCGGATCCGGGCGGCCCGCAGCGCGACCGTGTCGGGCGGGCGGTGCACGTCCTGCAGCGCCGTACCGAGGCCGACCAGCCGGTGCCGGCGGCGGAGCGGTTCCGGCAGCGGGTCGGCGGGCGGATCGAGGGTGTCCAGCACCAGCCGGACGGCCCGGCTGATCGTCCAGGTCGGCAGCCCGGCCGCCGCCGGGTAGACCGGGATCAGCATGCCGGCGAATTCCTCGGCTGCGCCCTCGGCGTCGTCGGCCGCGCCGAGCAGTTGGTACGCCGGCCCGTTCAGCTGGCGTTTCCCGTTGAAGTCGGTGACCTTGCCGGCGAACAGCGCCCGCCGGCCGACGAACAGGTCGCGCTCGCGCCATGCCTGGTTGAAGAAGGTGAGCAGCAGGGTGCGCCGGCCGTCTCCGACGACCACCTCGAGCAGGGTCCCCGGGCGGTTGCGCATCTTGCGCCGGTTGACCTTGCGCACCTCCGCGAGCACGGTGACCTGCTCGCCCACGACCACCGAGCCCAGGTCGGTGAGCTCGCCCCGCTCGGCGTACCGGCGCGGATAGTGCCGGAGCAGATCGCCCACGGTGCGCAGCTCGAAGGCCTTCTCCAGCGCCGTCGCCGTCTTGCCTCCGACGACACCACGCAGCAGGGTGTCGAAGGTCACCGTCCCGGCGGCCATCTCAGTGGGCCGCCGGAGCCGGACAGGTCAGCACGCCGCACACGACCGCGAGCTTAGCGAGATCGCCGAGCCGGCCCGGCGGGCAGTTTGGCCCGGCGCCGCGGGCTGGCTAGACTTGGCGACGGACCCCGGTCGTCCCGGGGCCGTTTCATGTTGTCCGTGAGTCAGGAGTATCCGGTGGCCAGCGTGTGCGACGTCTGCGGCAAGGGGCCGGGCTTCGGCATGTCCGTCTCGCACTCCCACCGGCGGACCCACCGGCGGTGGAACCCGAACATCCAGTCCGTGCGGGCCCAGGTGGCCCCGGGCACCCGTCGCCGCCTGAACGTCTGCACCTCGTGCCTGAAGGCGGGCAAGGTCGCCCGCGCCTGACCGGCCGGGTGCGCCCGCCCGCCCGCTGCTGACCACGGGCCACGGCACCACGTCCCAGCAGGATCTGCAGCGTCGGCTGACCGACGCCGGCGTGACCTCGCTGGTCGACATCCGTACCGCGCCGGGCAGCCGGCGCAATCCGCACGTTGCCCGGGCCGAATTGGCGCAGTGGTTGCCCGCCGCCGGGATCGGTTACCGCTGGGAGCAGCGGCTCGGCGGTTTCCGGCGTACCCCACCCGACTCCCCCGACGTGGTCTGGCGCAACGACGCCTTCCGCGGGTACGCCGCGCACACCCGCTCCCCGGAGTTCCTCGCCGCGATCGACGAGGTCCTCGCGGGCGCGGCGGGGCAGACCACCGTCGTCATGTGCAGCGAGTCGGTCTGGTGGCGCTGCCATCGCCGCCTGGTCGCCGACTTCGTCATGCTCGCCCGCGGTGTCGACGTACGTCACCTGATGCCGGACGGCCGGTTGGCCGAGCACCACCCGACCGAGGGGGTGCGGCTGCGCGAGGACGGGCTGCTCGTCTACGACGCGGGCCAGGAATCGCTCGGACTGGAGTGAGATCAGCGGCACGGTTTCGTCACGCCACGAGCCCGCGCCGCGTGCACGATGACCTCGGTGACGACGTCCCGTTCCAGCGCGGTGCTGTCGATGACCAGGTGGTAGTGGCGGGGATCCGTGGCGTCGGTGCGGTAGAGGTGGCGGACGTAGGCCTCCCGGGCCGAGTCGTTCTGGTGCAGGTCACGCTCGACGTCCCGCGGGGAGGCTCCGGTCTTCCGGCACATCGCGTCGACCCGGTCGCCGGGGTCGGCGTCCAACCGCACGTGCAACGCGTGCGGGACGCGGGCCAGGACGAGCGCCGCCGCGCGGCCGAGGACGACACCGCCGGGCCCGGCCGCGACCTCCCGCAGCACCTGCTCGGTCTTCTCCTTGAAGGCCCGCTCGTCGCTGAACGTCGTCCGCGCGAGGCTCCCGGCGCAGGCCAGGTCGGGCAGCAGCGACATGGACGAGATGACCCGCCACAGCCCCGTGTCGACCCGCTCGTCCCGCGCCTCGGCGTCCTGCTCGGAGATGCCGAGCTTGGCGGCGACGCCCGCGGTGATCGCGCGGTCGACGAACTCCAGCCCGAGCCGCCGGGCGACCTCCGGCCCGATCTCGCTGCCTCCGGCGCCGTACGACGCGGAGATCGTCACCACACCCACGCCTCGACCTCCTGCACCGCCTGCCCGCCCGGGAGGTCGAGGATGTCACCCGCGGCTGAAGTGATCGAAGCCGGCCGGGTCCTGGCGAACGCCGTCCACCGACACCGCGCCGCCGTCGACGGGATCGGTGACCCGCCCGATCAGCGTCCAGCCCGGCGGCGGTCCCGATTTCGCCGGGAACGTCGCGACCAGGCTGTGATCGTCGCCGCCCCCGAGCAGCCAGTCCATCGGATCGACACCCAGCGCCCGGCCGACGTCGCGCAGCCGGGCCGGTACGACGAGAGCGTCGCGGCGGAGGTCGATGCCGACGCCGCTGGCGGATGCGAGGTGTCCGACGTCCTGCACCAAACCGTCGCTGATGTCGCACATCGCGGTCGCCCCCGCCTCCGCCGCCCGCGGGCCCTCGGCGTACGGCGGCTCGGGCCTGCGGTGCGCACCGACCACGACCGCCGGCGAGCGGAATCCGCGGGCCAGCACGGCGAGGCCGGCCGCCGACCAGCCGAGCCGCCCGGTCACGGCGACGACCTCACCGGCCCGGGCACCGCCCCGGGTGACCGGGTCCCGCCCCTGCAGATCGCCCAGCGCGGTCATCGCGAGGACGACGGTGTCGGAGCGCACGACGTCGCCGCCGACGACGGCCGCGCCGAGCTCACCGGACTCCTCCCGCATGCCGTCGACGAGTTCCTCGACCCAGTTGACCGGCAGGTCCGGCGGGCAGCCCAGTCCGACGAGCACCCCCGTGGGCACCGCGCCCATCGCGGCGATGTCGGCCATGGCCTCGGCCGCGGCCCGGTGCCCGATGTCGCCGGGCCCCGACCAGTCGCGCCGGAAGTGCCGGCCTTCGATCAGGGTGTCGGTCGAGGCGACCACCCGCGCGTCCGGCGCACGGATGACGGCGGCGTCGTCCCCAGGTCCGACGATGATCGCGGCGCTACCGGACAACCGGGTGATTATCCGTTCGATGAGGCCGAACTCGCCTGCCTCTGCGACAGTAATGGCTACCTCCCTGCGTCGATCTTCACGGCGGCGCGTGCGGTAAGTTTCATATCCGCTCCCGGCACCGACGACGAAAGGGCTCGCCGTGGTCCAGGCGTACATCCTCATCCAGACCGAAGTCGGCAAGGCAGCCGCGGTCGCTCAGGAGATCGCACGCATCAAGGGCGTCACGATGGCCGAGGATGTGACCGGCCCCTACGACGTGATCGTGCGCGCCGAGGCACGCAATGTCGACGAACTCGGCAAGCTCGTGGTCGCGCGGGTGCAGGGCGTCGACGGGATCACCCGCACGCTGACCTGCCCCGTCGTCCACCTCTGAGCGATCGACCCGATCCGGCGCCGCGCGGTCCTCACCGCGACGCTCGTCGCCGTACCCGTCGCCATCGTCGTCGGCGTCGTCCTCTTCCTCGTCGGACGCCAGCACACCGCGCCGTCGTCCGCCGGCCCCGCGACGCACACGCCGGCGCCGGCCCGGCTGCCGGCGGTGAGCGTCTCCCCTGCCCCGCGTACGGCGGCCGGTGACCGGCTCTGTCCCGCCTTCCTGGCGGCGCTACCGCGCACCGTCGCCGGCCTGTCGCGGCGGGAGGTCAACGCGCACGACCAGTACCTGCAGGCCTGGGGCGACCCGGCGGTCGTCGTGCACTGCGACGTCCCCCGCCCCACGGGATTCAAGGTCGGCAGTCAGGCGATCGCCGTCGACGACGTGCAATGGTTCGACCAGGGCACGAACTGGACCGCGGTCGATCGCGGTGTCTACGTCGAGGCGAGCATCCCGGAGACCTACCCCGCGGACGCCGCACTGGTGGACATCGGTGCCGCGGTGAAGAAGACGCTCCCCGCGGTCCCCATCCGCCCCGCCCACTGATCTGCTGACCCCGGTCCATTCGAGCGGCGGCGGGCCGACCGGCGTCAGGGGCGGTAGGGGCGCTCGTCGACGAGGATCGTGGTGCCGCCGACGTCGGCGGTGCCGGCGGGTCCTGGTCGGGCGTACAGGACGGAGCCGACCCCCTGCCGGACGGTGATCGGCCGGCCGAGCGAGGTGACCAGTCGTACGGCGGCCGAGCCGGTCGCCTCGTCCTCGGGGACGCCGTGCGACGGCGCGAAGACCCGCGCCCGCACCTCACCCCGCACCTCGTCCTGCCACGCCCACGCGTCGACGAAGCCGTCCGGGTCGGGTGGCTCGGTGAGCGCGTCGATCTCGGCCGGATTCGCGAACTGCCGAAGCTCCATCGCTGGCGCCCAGTCGGCCCGCCCGCGGATCCAGTGCCGCCCCGCCTCATCCACCCACGTCGGCACGTCACCGGCCGGTGTGACGAGGACCTCGGCCGGCTTCTCGCGCTGGGCGAGCAACCACGAAGTGCCGACCAGCGGATGGCCGGCGAAGGGAAGTTCGAGGGCGGGCGTGTAGATGCGCACGCGCGTCGTACCGGGCTCGACGAAGACCGTCTCGCTGAACCCGAGATCGGCGGCGACCGCCTGTCGCCGATCGGCCGGAACCGCGGCTCCGTCGAGAAAAACGCCGAGCGGGTTGCCACCGCGGCCCTCCGGTCCGACGAACACCTTGACCACGTGCAGCGTCGTCACCGCAGTCCTGTTCCCCGACGGAGCGCGGTGTCGACGAGGCGGTCGAGCAGGTCTGGGTAGGCCAGCCCGGTCGCCGCCCAGGCCTTGCCGAACATCGAGATCGCGGTGAAGCCGGGCATCGTGTTGACCTCGTTGATGGTGATCTCCTCGCCGGCACCGACGAAGAAGTCGACCCGCGCGAGCCCGGCGCCGTCGAGCGCGGTGAAGGCTCGACCCGCCATCGCACGCAGCGCCGCGGATGCGTCGTCGGAGAGCTTGGCCGGTATGTCGAACTCACTGGCGTCTTCGAGGTACTTCGCCTCGAAGTCGTAGAAGTCGTGGCCGCCCAGGAGCCGGATCTCCGCCGGCAGACTGGCCTCCGGCGGCCCGCCCGCGAGCCCTTCGAGTACGCCGCACTCGATCTCCCGACCGACGACCGCGGCCTCCACCAGCACCTTGGGGTCGATCGCCCGCGCCTTGTCGACGGCCTCGTCCATCGCCGCCCAGTCGGTGACGCGGGTGATGCCGATGCTCGATCCGGCGCGGGCCGGTTTGACGAAGACGGGTAGGCCGAGCCGGTCCCGGGACGCCGGGCTGATCCGCTCCCCCGACCGCAGTACGACGAAGTCACCGACGGGCAGTCCTTCGGCCCGCAGCAACTTCTTCGTGTACTCCTTGTCCATCGCCACGGCACTGCCGAGCACGCCGGCGCCGACGTAGGGCGCTCCGGCCATCTCCAGCAGGCCCTGGATCGTGCCGTCCTCGCCGTAGGCCCCGTGCAGCAGCGGGAAGACCACGTCGACGTCGCCGAGCGTGCGGGCCCCCTCACCCGGCTCGACCACCACGAGTCCGCCGGCCGTCGGATCACCGGGGAGTACGACGGCGCTGCCCGACTCGACCTGCGGCAGCGTCGTCCCGTGGATCTGCAGCCGCTCGGGATCGCCGTCGGTCAGCACCCAGCTTCCGGCGCGGGTGATGCCGATCGGGACGATCTCGTAGCGGGCCGGATCCAGCGCCGCCATCACGCTCGAGGCGGAGACGCAGGAGATCGCGTGTTCGCTGCTGCGACCGCCGAAGACGACGGCCACCCGGATCTTGCGCTGCGGACTGGACACGGCCCGCACCCTATCCGGTCAGCGCAGCCCGTCGAGGGCCTGTGCGAAGTCCGCGACGAGGTCGCCGGGATCCTCCAGCCCCACCGAGATGCGCACCGTCGAGGGGGCGATACCGGCGCGGGCGAGGTCGGTGTCGGCGAGCTGACGGTGGGTCGTCGACGCCACGTGACTGACGATGGTGCGGGTGCCGCCGAGTGAGCTGGCGGGCATTCCGAGTCGCAGCCGGTCACAGAGCAGGATTCCGGCGTCGCGATCGCCGTGCGGGTCGACGCTGACCATCCCGCCGAATCTGCCGGCATCGAAGATCTTGGTCGCCAGCGGGTGGTCGCGATGTGACGACAGCCCGGGATAGTGCACCCGGGCGACGGCCGGGTGGGTCGCGAGCGCCTCGGCGAGCACCATCGCCGACGCACTGTGCCGCGACACCCGCAGGGGCAGCGTCGATACACCGCGATGCAGCAGGAACGCGTCGTCCGGGGAGAGTGCGCCGCCGAGGTCGATCCGCAGGTGCCGCACCGGATCGATGACGTCGCGGCGGCCGACGACGACGCCGCCGGTCACGTCGCCGTGCCCGCCGAGGTATTTCGTCGCCGAATGCATCACCATGTCGGCACCGTGCTCGAGCGGGCGGCACAGCACCGGCGTGGCGAACGTCGAGTCGACGCCGAGCAGGGCGCCGGCCTCGTGGGCGACGGCGGCGAGCTCGGGCAGGTCGGCGACCGCCAGGGTGGGATTGGCGATCGTCTCCACCCAGACCAGCCGGGTGCGATCGGTCACAGCAGCGCGGTAATCGGCTGGATCGTTGCCTTCGACGAATGACGCGGTGACCCCGAACCGGGAGAGCACGTTCGCGAGCAGCGACCACGTACCGCCGTAGACCGCGGCGGCGCAGACGACGTGGTCACCGGCACCGACGTGCGCCATCACCGCGCTCGAGATCGCCGCCATCCCCGAAGCGAACGGCTGCCCCACGATGTCGTCGTCGACACCGTGACCCTCCAACGCCGCGACCGCGGTCGCGAACGCGTCCGCGGTGGGGTTGTCGACCCGGCTGTAGGAGTAGCCGGGTGCCCGACCGCCGAGCACCTCGGCGAACTCGTTCGCCGAGGAGAAGGCGAACGACGCTGTGCGGTAGACCGGCAGGCCGAGCGGCTCCTGCTCGAAGGCCGGCGGGTGCGGCGTGTGCACCGCGCGGGTGCCCTCTCCGTACGACGGCTGCGAGTCAGTCACTCGGCTCTCATCTCCCTGCTCATGAGGCGTTTCACCATCTCGGCCGGGCGCATGCCTTCGTGGCACACGGCGACCACGCCTTCGGTGATCGGCATGTCGATGTCATACCGGCGGGCGAGATCGAGCACCGACCGGCACGATTTCACCCCTTCGGCGACCTGACCGTGCGTCTCCGCGGTCGCCTCCGCCATGTTCTCACCACGGCCCAGACCCTCGCCGACCGCACGGTTGCGGGACAACGGCGACATGCAGGTCGCGACCAGGTCGCCGAGCCCGGCGAGTCCCGCGAAGGTCGCCGGTTGCGCACCGAGCACGGCACCGAGCCGGGTCATCTCCGCCAAGCCCAGGGTGATGAGGGACGCCTTGGTGTTGTCGCCGAAACCCATCCCGACCGCCATCCCGCAGGCCAGGGCCATCACGTTCTTCACCGCGCCACCGAGTTCGGCGCCGATCATGTCCGCGTTGGTGTACGGCCGGAAGTACGGCGTCTGGCAGTCTCTCTGCAGCCGGGTGGCGCGGTCGGGGTCCGGGCAGGCGATCACGGTGGCTGCGGGCTGTTCGGCGGCGATCTCGCGGGCGAAGTTGGGGCCGGTCACCACCGCCACCCGGTCGGCGCGCACCGACCCGGCCTCGCCGATGACCTCGCTCATCCGCTTGTCGCTGCCGAGCTCGACGCCTTTCATCAGGCTCACCACGGTGGCGTCACCACCGAGCAGCGGCGACCACTGCGCGAGATTTACCCGCAGCGTCTGCGACGGTACGGCGAGCACGACCAGGTCCGTTCCGTCCAGCGCCGCGGCGGGATCGGCGGTGACCGCCAGCGACTCCGGCAGCCTGATCCCCGGTAGGTAGTCGGGGTTGATGCCCGTGTCGCGGATCGTCGCCGCAAGTTCCGGACGGCGGGCGCAGAGGGTCACGGTGCCGCCGGCGTCGACGAGGAGCTTCGCGAACGCCGTACCCCACGACCCGGCCCCCAGCACCGCCGCCCGGGTCACCGGCCGGACTCCTCGCGTGGTGGCCGCGTCCAGAACCGGTCCGGTGGGGTGGCCTGCCGGATCTCGGCGAGCTGGGCCCGCACCCCGCGCATGATCTCGTCGGTGACGTCGCGCAGCAGCTCGCCGGTCACCGGCTTGTCCCGGTACGCCGACAGGTCGACCGGTGGCCCCGCCGCGGTGTGGATCTCCTTGCGCGGCAGCAGGCTGATCTTGTGGTGGTAGCGGTCGTAGGCGAACTGCGGTCCCCACTGGGCGATCGGGACGACGGGGACGTCGGTGGCCAGCGCGAGCCGGGCGACCCCTGTCTTGCCCTGCATCGGCCACCAGTCGGGGTCGCGGGTGACGGTTCCCTCGGGATAGATGCACACCGCCTCGCCGCGGTCGAGCGCGGCGACGGCGTCGCGCAGCGAACCACCGGCTTCCGACGACCCGCGATAGACCGGGATCTGCTTGGCGCCGCGCAGGATCGCGCCGGCGACGGGGATGGTGAAGAGGCTCGATTTGGCGAGAATGCGCGGGATCCGGCCGGAATCCCACACGAACCGGACGAAGGTGAAGGGATCGGCGTAGGAGACGTGGTTGGCGACGAGAATCACTCCGCCGCTCTTGGGCACGTTCTCGGTGCCGCGCCATCTGATCTTGAACAGCAGCCCGTCCAGCGGCCGGATGAGGATCACGCACAGCCGGATCCAGAACCCTGCCCTGCGCCTGGTCATTCGTTGCCGCCCTCCATGTCGTCGACAGCTGCCGCGAAGCAGGATTCTGCCCGGTCGCGCACATGTACCCGCGAGCACCCTGCGACGATGTCGGCGTCATGCGTTGGTCCATTGTCGTTCCGGTGAAGCGACTGCCGCGCGCGAAGTCCCGACTCTTCGCCGCGGCGGCGCCGGACGGCGTGCCGGGCGGGCGGGAGGCGCTCGCGCTGGCCCTGGCCGTCGATACGGTGACCGCCGCGCTGGCGAGCCCGGTGGTTGCGCGGGTCGTGGTCGTGACCGACGACGAGCAGGCCGCGGACCGGCTCGAGCGGGCCGGTGCCGTCGTCGTCCCGGATCGCCCGGATGCCGGGCTCAATCCGGCGCTGGCCTACGGCGCCGCCGCCGCGGCGCGGCTCGGCACCGAGGACGGGGTCGCCGTACTCGCCAGTGACCTCGCGGCACTGCGGCCGGACGAGCTCACCGGGGCGCTGCAGGCCGCTGCGGCGATGCCGCGCTCGTTCGTCGCCGATGCCTCCGGTCAGGGCACCACGCTGCTGGCCGCCGTCCCGGGAGCCGAGCTGGCACCTCGCTACGGCGTGGCGTCCCGGCAGGCGCACCTGGACTCCGGTGCGGTCGAACTGCAGGGCGACTGGCCGTCGTTGCGCCGCGACGTCGACACCCCCGACGACCTCCAGGCGGCGACGCGACTGGGTATCGGTGCAGCGACCCGCGCGCTGCTCTGACGCCCGGCCCGGATCGACGTATCGGGGCGGACTCTCCCGTACGGTGACCGGATGCAGGGCACCGTGCGGCACTTCGACCCGCGGACCGGATCCGGCTCGGTGCTGCTCGACGACGGGCGGGCGCTGGATTTCGACGCGGCGGCCTTCGCCGCAGGCGGGCTCCGGCTGCTGCGCCCGGGGCAACGGGTTCGGCTCGACCGGGACGCCGGGCGAGTGGTCCGGGTCACGCTGATCACGCTCCCGTGAGCGGCACCGTGGCGGGATCGCGGCACGCCGTTCACCTGGACGGGGCATCATCTACCCATGAGCTCTGAGACGGACACCACGGATCGGACCGGGAATCACCCCTCCTCGGACGACAGTGGGCGAACCCCGTCGACGGATCTCGACGACGCGCGACTTCCCGAGGACCGGTTCCTCAACCGCGAGGTGTCGTGGCTGGACTTCAACGGCCGGGTCCTCACACTCGCCGAGGACCGCAAGCTGCCGCTGCTGGAGCGGGCGAAGTTCCTGGCGATCTTCGCCAGCAACCTCGACGAGTTCTACATGGTGCGGGTGGCCGGCCTCAAACGGCGCCAGAGCATGGGCCTTTCCGTGCGATCGGCGGACCACCTCTCGCCCCGCGAACAGCTGGCGCGCATCGCCGAGCGCACCCAGGCACTGGTGGAACGGCAGGCCCGGTGTTTCGTCGACGACGTCGCGCCGGCGCTCGAGGAGCAGGGCATCGCGATCGTGCACTGGCAGGACCTCGGCGACAGCGAGCAGTCCCGGTTGCACGTCTATTTCGGCGACCACCTCTTCCCGGTGCTCACCCCGCTCGCGGTCGACCCGGCACACCCGTTCCCCTACATCAGCGGCCTCTCCCTCAACCTCGCCGTCACCGTGCGCGATCCGGACGGTCTCGTCGACCGATTCGCCCGCATCAAGGTGCCCAACAACGTGCCCCGCTTCGTCGCGGTCGGCAGCGAGGGTGAAGTCAACGCGGGTGCGACCTCCACGGAAAGCGCGAACTTCCTGCCGCTGGAGGACCTGATCGCGGCCCATCTGGACCAGCTGTTCCCGGGCAATGAGATCGTCGAGCACCACCTGTTCCGGGTGACGCGCAACGCCGACTTCGAAGTCGAGGAGGACCGCGACGAAGACCTGCTCCAGGCGCTCGAACGCGAGCTGGCCCGTCGCCGCTTCGGTCCCGCAGTGCGGCTCGAGGTGGCCGACACCATGTCGCCGCACGTGCTGGATCTGCTGATCCGCGAGCTGGACATGAGCCGGGCGGACGTCTCCCGGGTTCCCGGGCTGCTCGACGTGTCGTCGCTGCTGGAGCTCTACGAGGTCGACCGGCCGGAGCTCAAGGAGGAGGCGTTCGTCCCCGCCACGCCCCCGCGGCTCACCGACGGCGAGACGCCCAAGAGCGTCTTCGCGACGCTGCGCGAAGGGGACGTGCTTGTCCACCACCCCTACGATTCCTTCGCCACCAGCGTGCAACGCTTCATCGAGCAGGCCGCGGCCGACCCCAAGGTGCTCGCGATCAAGCAGACGCTCTACCGCACGTCGGGTGACTCCCCGATCGTCGATGCGCTCATCGACGCCGCCGAGGCCGCGAAGCAGGTCGTGGTGCTGGTCGAGATCAAGGCCCGCTTCGACGAGCAGGCGAACATCAGCTGGGCACGCGCACTGGAGCGGGCCGGCTGCCACGTCGTATACGGCCTCGTCGGGCTGAAGACCCACTGCAAGACGGCGCTGGTCGTCCGCCAGGAGGACGGCGCGATCCGCCGCTACTGCCACATCGGCACCGGCAACTACAACCCCAAGACCGCACGCCTCTACGAGGACTTCGGCCTGCTCACCGCCGACCCCGTGGTCGGGGCCGACCTGACGGCGCTGTTCAACGTCCTGACCGGCTACTCCCGTCAGACGTCGTACCGGTCGCTGCTCGTGGCGCCACAGGGCGTGCGGGCCGGCATCATCGAACGGATCGAGCGCGAGGCGGGGCACGCGCGGGCCGGCCGGCCGGCGAGCATCCGCATCAAAACCAACCACCTGGTCGACGAGGAGACCATCGACTCGCTCTACCGGGCATCCCGTGCCGGTGTGGCCATCGACCTGCTCGTCCGCACGAACTGCTCGATCCGCCCCGGTGTGTCCGGGCTGTCGGAAAACATCCGCGTGCGCTCGATCGTCGGCCGCTTTCTCGAACACTCCCGGATCTACTCCTTCGGCAACGACGGCGACCCGGAGTACTGGATCGGCAGTTCCGACCTGATGCACCGCAATCTCGACCGGCGGGTCGAGGCGCTGGTCCACGTCACCGATCCGAGCGCCTGCGAACAACTGCAGTCCACGCTGGACCTCGCCATGGCCGACACCACCGCGTGCTGGGAGCTCTATCCCGACGGCGAATGGCGGCGGCACACCATCGCCGACGGGAAGGCGCTGGTGGACTATCAACAGGTGCTGATGCGGCGCCATACCGGTCGGGGCGAGTAGCGGCCGTGGCTGCACGGAAGATCCCGGCCGCGGGCGGCCTGGTGTGGCGTGGGTCCTCCGATCGGCCCGACATCGCCGTCATCCACCGGCCGCGCTACGACGACTGGTCGCTGCCGAAAGGAAAGTTGCACCACAATGAGCACCCGGTCCTCGGCGCGTGCCGGGAGGTTACCGAGGAGACCGGCTGCATCCCTGCGATGGGCCGCCGCCTGCCGAGCCAGCGCTACAAGGTGCCGGAGGGCGAGAAGACCGTCGACTACTGGTCGATACGTTGCCTGAGCGGCGAATTCCAGCCCGGTGACGAGGTCGACCGCCTGGACTGGCTCGACCCAGACGCCGCACTCGACCGGCTGACCTACGAACGTGATCGCGAGATAGTCCGCGATTTCCTCGCCGGACCGGTGCCCACGGCCGCCATCCTGCTGGTGCGCCACGCGCGCGCGGGCGACAAGAGCTCCTGGAAGGACGACGACCGGCTGCGTCCGCTGGACGCGGTCGGCGCGGCCCAGGCCGATCGGCTGCGCTCGGGTCTGGCCTGCTGGGCGCCCGTTCTGGTGGTCTCCGCAGACCGCGTGCGCTGCGTGCAGACGGTTGCTCCGCTCGCCGCCGACCTCGGCCTCACGGTGGGCCTTGAGCCGGCGCTGAACGAAGAGGCATGCGCGAGCGATCCGGACGCGGCGGTCGAGCGGATCCGCCAACTCGCCCGTAATCGCGGCACGACCGTGGTCTGCAGCCAGGGCGGCGCGATCCCCACCATCGTCGGGACACTGGCGAAGGCCGACGGCGTGGATCTGTCGACGACCGACGCAAAGAAGGCCAGTACCTGGGCGCTGTCCTTCGTCGGTGACAAGTTGGTCGCCGCCGAATACTTCCGCAGCTTCGGCTGACGGCGCCCACCCCGAACGACGACGAGCCGGCATCCGCTTGGGATGCCGGCTCGTCGCCGGATGTCGCCCTGGCCGATGGTGCTAGCGGCGTGCGGTGCGCTTCGCCGCCGTAGTGCGCTTGGCGGTGGTCTTCTTCGCTGCGCCCGCCTTCTTGGCGGTCGTCTTGCGGGCGGTCGTCGCCTTCTTGGTCGCCGTCGACCGCGACGCCGCCTTGCGGGCGGTCGTCTTGGTGCCGGCCTTCTTGGCCGCCGACTTGCGGGCGGTGGCCTTGGTCGTGCTCTTGGCCGGTGCCTTGGCGACCTTCTTGGCTCCGCTGACGACGTCCTTGAATCCCTGTCCCGCGCGGAACGCCGGCACCGAGGTCCGCTTCAGGCGGACCGTGGCACCGGTTGCGGGGTTACGGGCTGTGCGGGCGGCGCGGACGCGCTTCTCGTAGACACCGAACCCGGTGATCGAGACCTTCTCGCCCTTCGCCACCGAACGGATCACGGTGTCGACGAAGGCGTCGACCGCGGCGGCAGCGGACTTCTTGTCCCCACCAAGGCGCTCGGCCAGCGTCTCTACTAGTTGGGCCTTGTTCACGTGTCCCTCCCAGGACGTTACCTCGGCTCACTCTGCCGACTTGCGCCGAACGGTAGGCGTGATCCCCGTCGGGCACAACGACCATACCGAGGAAAAGTCCTGTGTCGCAGCGCAATCCGCAGGCACTTCGGCCGGACTTCGTGATCTGTCCGGTGCCATGCGGGGGGTCGGCGGGGCTGCGGATCCCTTACACAGCAGCGATATCGGCGGTCGCGGCGGGACGACCTGCTGGCTCGGCGGCGCGGTGGGCACGCAGATCCAGTCGTACGTAGTCCTGATCGAAACTTCCGTCGACTCGCCGGAGTTCGGACACTGCACGGGACTCGGCTTGCCGTCGGAACTGCTGCGCCGCTGCATCCGGCACCACTGCGTCGTAGCCGACGAGCACCTGACTGCGCAGCCAGCCGAGCAGTGCGTCGGCGTCCGGGAGCGATCTGCGTTGATGCACCAGACGGACCCAGCCCGCACTCGTCGACAACCCGGACGCCTCGATCAGAGCGCGGTAGGTGTCCGCGTCGGGGAAGAACCACGGCACCGGTGTTCCTCCGACCGCACTGGCCTCTTCGTCCAGCAGCGCCCGGGCGGCGGAGATCTGTCCGGCCCCGCCGAACTCGGCCCGGAACAACCCGCCGGGCCGCAGGACACGGCGGATCTGGTCGAGAACGACGGGGTGGTCGGCTTCGGGGACCCAGTGCAGCGTCGCCACCGACACCACGGCGTCGAAGGACGTCTCCGGAACGATGGTCGCGAGCTGCTGGGCCGCTGCGGTGAGGAAATCGACGTTCGCACGGTCGCTGCGGCTTCCGGCGACGCGCACCATGTCGGGTGCGGCATCGACGCCGAGGACCGCACCATCGGGGACGATATCGGCGAGCCGGAGGGTGAAGTCGCCGACACCGCAGCCGAGGTCGAGCACCCGGGCGGTGCCCGGCACGTCGATTCCGTCGAGCACCGCGTCGTCGAATCGGCGGTGATGGGCGGTGTTGTCGGCGTACAGCGACCCGTCCCACCGCGGGCGGGTGCCGTCCGCGGTGGTCGCTCCGGCCGGATCCGTACTGGTCACGCCGGCTGGGTGACGGGCATCCACGGCTGCCGGTTCTGCTCGTACGCCGAGATGTCCTCTTCGTGTCGCAGGCTCAGACCGATGTCGTCGAGACCCTCCATCAGCCGCCAGCGGGTGTAATCGTCGAGCTCGAACCCGACCTCGATCCCGGGCGCCCGGACGGTGCGGTTCTCGAGGTCGACGACCAGCTCGACCGTCGGGTCGGACTCGATCAGTGTCCAGAGCGCCTGCACGACGTCCTCCGGCAGGACGACGGTCAGCAGGCCGCCCTTGAGCGAGTTGCCGCGGAAGATGTCGCCGTACCGCGGTGAGATGACGACGCGGAAGCCGTAGTCGGTCAACGCCCAGACGGCGTGCTCACGCGAGGACCCGGTGCCGAAGTCCGGGCCGGCGACCAGGATCGTCGCGCCGTCGTACTCCGGCCGGTTGAGCACGAAGTCGGCGTCGCGCTTCCGCCACGCCGCGAAGAGGCCGTCCTCGAAACCGGTCCGGCTGACCCGCTTGAGGTATTCGGCCGGGATGATCTGGTCGGTGTCGACGTTGCTGTTGCGCAGCGGCACGGCGCGGCCGCGGTGCACGGTGAACTTCTCCATCGGTGGCTCCTTCTCCTCAGGACAGGTCGGACGGCGCGGTGAAGCGGCCGGTGACGGCGGTGGCCGCGGCGACCGCGGGTGACACCAGATGGGTACGGCCGCCGGCGCCCTGCCGGCCCTCGAAGTTGCGGTTGGACGTGGACGCGGACCGTTCCCCGGGCTCGAGCCGGTCGGGGTTCATCGCCAGGCACATCGAACAGCCCGCAGACCGCCACTCCGCGCCGGCGGCCGTGAAGACGCCGTCCAGCTCCTCCAACTCGGCCTGCTCCTTCACCTGCATCGACCCGGGTACGACGAGCATGCGCACGCTCTTCGCGACCTTCCGGCCGCGTAGCACCTCGGCCGCCGCGCGCAGATCCTCGATCCGCCCGTTGGTGCAGGAACCGACGAAGACGGTGTCCACCGGCACGTCGCGAAGCGCGGTGCCCGGGGTCAGCGCCATGTAGGTCAGCGCCTTCTCGATCGACGAGCGCTCGCCCGGGTCGTCGTACTCCGCGGGATCCGGTACCCGGCCGCTGAGCGGCACGCCCTGCCCCGGGTTGGTGCCCCAGGTGACGAACGGCTCGAGGCTCGCGGCGTCGATGTGCACCTCGCGGTCGAACGTCGCGTCATCGTCGGTGCGCAGGCCGCGCCAGTAGTCGAGCGCGGAATCCCAGTCGGCGTCGGTCGGGGCGTGCTGTCGGCCCTTCAGGTAGCCGAACGTGGTCTCGTCGGGCGCGATCATGCCTGCACGGGCGCCGGCCTCGATCGACATGTTGCAGATCGTCATGCGGGCCTCCATCGACAGCGCGGAGATCGCCTCGCCGCGGTATTCGATGACGTGGCCCTGGCCGCCGCCGGTGCCGATCTCGGCGATGACGGCGAGGATGACGTCCTTGGCGGTCACTCCGGGCGGCAGCGTGCCGTCGACGGTGACCGCCATCGTCTTGAACGGCCGCAATGGGAGGGTCTGGGTGGCGAGGACGTGCTCGACCTCGCTGGTGCCGATCCCGAAGGCCAGCGCACCGAACGCCCCGTGCGTGCTGGTGTGCGAGTCGCCGCACACCACCGTCATTCCCGGCTGCGTCAGGCCGAGTTGCGGGCCGATGACGTGGACGATGCCCTGGCTCTGATCGCCCATGGGGTGCAGCCGGATGCCGAATTCCGCGCAGTTCCGGCGCAAGGTCTCCACCTGCGTACGCGACACGAGGTCGGCGATCGGCTCGCCCAACCCGGTCGTCGGCACGTTGTGGTCCTCGGTGGCGATGGTGAGATCGGGTCGGCGTACCCGCCGGTCCGCCAGCCGGAGCCCCTCGAAGGCCTGCGGGCTCGTGACCTCGTGCACGAGATGCAGGTCGATGTAGAGCAGGTCCGGCTCTCCCTCGACCTGCCGTACGACGTGGCTGTCCCAGACCTTCTCTGCGAGCGTCCGGCCCATGACCTCTCCCTCTCTGCAAGTATTGGCATCCCACCATGTGGGACGCTAGTATCGCCCTATGAGAACGCAGTCTAGCGGCATCGGCGTTTTGGACAAGGCGGTTCTGGTGCTCAGCACGATCGCCCGTACGCCGATGGGACTGGCCGACCTGGTCGAGGCGACCCAACTCCCCCGTGCCACGGCACATCGACTTGCCGTCGCACTCGAGTCGCACCGGCTGCTCAGCCGCGACGACTCCGGGCGGTGGACGACGGGATCGGCGCTGCGCGAGTTGGCCCACACGGTGCCGGATCCGCTGCTCGCCGCGGCCGGTCCGGTGCTCGTCGGTCTTCGCGACGACACCGGTGAAAGCGCGCAGCTCTACATCCGGGACGGATCCGAGCGGGTCTGCGTACTGGCTGCGGAGCCGGCGCAGGGTCTGCGCGACACCGTGCCGGTGGGCGCGCGGCTGTCGATGTCGGCGGGATCGGCAGCGCAGGTGCTGGCGGCGTGGTCGCCCCCGGCCGAGATGGCGGGATTGCTGACTGCGGCGGCGTTCAGTGCCCGCGGGCTGGCCGAGGTACGCCGACGCGGATGGGCGCAGAGCGTCGCCGAGCGCGAGGCTGGCGTCGCGTCGGTGTCGGCACCGGTCCGGGACCGGTCGGGTGCCGTGGTGGCGGCGGTGTCGGTGTCAGGTCCGATCCAGCGCCTCGGGCGCGGACCGGGCGCACGACTCGCGCCGCTCGTCTGTGCAGCAGCTACGTCACTCAGCCGACGGCTCGGCGAGACCGGGTGACGCCGGTCGCGGAACCGCGTCGGGTCAGCGGATGGACTTCCGTCGGACATAGCCGACGGCGAGCGTGGCCCCCGCAAGGACCAGACCGACCACCAAGAGCCAGGACAGCGCCTTGACGAGCAGGCCGATGATGACGAACGCCAGCCAGACAACCAGCACGATGCCCAGGATTCTCAGGACCATGTCACCAGCGTAGCCCCGCGGTGGCCGAGGCCGCCCCTTCCGACGTGGCCGGGCGGCGGCGCCGACGGGAAGCCCGGCCGACGTAGGACGCCCTACTCGCATAAATCGCGGCAATTTGCGAGTACAGCGTCCGATGTCAGCCACCGCGGGCGCCCAGCCGTCGACATCGTGCGTCCTACTCGCAGAAAGGGCTCCCGGATGCGAGTACGGCGCACGATGTCGCCGGCCCCGGGCTGGATGGGAAGCCCGGCCGACGTAGGACGCCCTACTCGCATAAATCGCGGCAATTTGCGAGTACAGCGTCCGATGTCGGCGACCCACGCGTGTCGCGACCCCACGCGTCGACCGGCGCCCGCACGAAGGCGGGCGCCGGTCGGGGTCACGGAGTGGAAGGTCAGCGGGTCGGTGTCCGGTCGGCCGGCCCGGCAGGCGCGACCCGGCCCCGCAGGACCCAGCCGCGGCGGGTGCGCGCCCAGTGCAGCCGCTCGGTCTCCCACGGCCGCTGGGCGGCCTGGTAGCGCTCCCACAGGTCGGTCTGCGCCCGTTGGAACTCGACGATCGCGGCGACGAGCCGACGGATCGATCGCCCTACCGCCATGAGATCCGCGGCCGGCGTGTGCGCCCGCCGGTACGGCGCCCGCCCCGCAACCGCCGGGTCCGCGGCCCGCTGCCAGTCGCGGCCGTCCCGGCTGTCGGCGCCATACCGCCACACGGCAACGGCGAGGAGCGAAATCAGGCTGGTGACAAGCACGAGAACTGTCATGCCACTGAGCATGCGCGGCCTGACGCGACGGCAGAAGTGGCAGAACTGACAGGCTCCGCGTATATACTGCCAACATGCTTCAGGACGTGGTCGCGATCGTGGACGGGTCGGTGCACCCCTTCGAGCTCGCTGTGGCGTGCGAGGTGTTCGGCCTCGACCGGTCCGCCGACGGTCTGCCCAACTTCGACTTCGCGGTGTGCGCGGTGGACGACCGGCCGTTCCCCGTGACCGGTGGCATGACCCTGCAGGTCGCGCACGGCCTCGATCGCGCGGCGAGCGCCGACCTGGTGGTGATCCCCGCCTGGACGGTCGACGAGGTTCCCGTCCCGACCGAGATCGTCGACGCGCTCCACGCCGCGGTCGACCGGGGCGCCACCGTGCTCAGCGTCTGTTCCGGGGTCTTCCTACTCGCCGAGGCGGGCCTGCTCGCCGGCCGTCGGGTGACCTGTCACTGGTACCACGCCGACGCGCTGGCCGAGCGCTTCCCGTGCCTGGAGGTCGAGGCCGACCGGCTCTACGTCGATGACGCGCCGGTCATCACCAGCGCCGGCACGGCCGCCGGCATCGACGCCTGCCTCTACGTCGTACGCCGCGAGTTGGGTCCGCGGGTGGCCAACGGCATCGCCCGCCGGATGGTGGTGCCGCCGCACCGCGACGGCGGCCAGGCGCAGTACATCCAGACCCCCGTTCCCATCGGTGTGGCCGACGGCGACGACCTCGCACCATTGCTGGCGTGGATGCAGGCGCATCTCGACGAGCAGATCAGCGTTGCGGGGCTGGCTCACCGGGCGCACATGTCGTCGCGGACCTTCGCCCGCCGGTTCGCCGCCGCCACCGGCACTACGCCGCACCAGTGGCTGACGCGGCAACGGGTGCTGCTGAGCCAGCAACTGCTCGAGGACGGCGGCCTCGGCGTCGATGAGATCGCGCGACGTACCGGGTTCGGCGCGGCCGACCTGCTGCGCCACCACTTCAGCCAGCAGGTCGGCACCACGCCGATGGCCTACCGCCGCACCTTCCAGGGCGCCGAGGACGCGCCCGCCATCGCCGACATCGCCTAGCGGCCACCGCCGGCGTCGCTCAGGCGTGCACGCCGGTGAGCGCGAAGAACTCCTGCCGGCTGCGTGCGTCGTCGCGCAGCGTGCCGAGCAATGTCGAGGTGACCGTGCTGGATCCGGCCGCCAGGACCCCGCGCAGCGTCATGCAGGTGTGCTCGGCCTCGATCACGACGCCGACGCCGCGGGGCCGCAGCCGACTGTTGAGCCACTCGGCGATCTGCTTGGTGAGCCGTTCCTGCACCTGCGGCCGCGACGCGCAGTGCTCGACGACCCGGGCGAGCTTGGACAACCCGAGGATCCGCTCCCCCGGCAGGTAGCCGACGTGCGCGACTCCCATGAACGGCAGCAGATGATGCTCGCACACCGACCGGAGCGGAATCCGGCGGGCGAGGACGAGTTCGTCGTAGCCCTCGTCGTTGGGGAACGTCGTCAGGTCGAACGGCCGCGGGGTGAACAACTCGGCGTAGGCCCGAGCCATCCGTGCGGGCGTGTCGCGCAGGGACTCGGTGTCCGGGGCCACTCCGAGTGCCCGCAGAAACGCCTCGGCCGCCCGCTCCGCCGCAACGAGGTCGACCTGCTCCGGCTGCGGAAGCACGTGCAGATCCGGGCGGACCGTGGGAAGCTCGGCTGTTTTCACCTAATTATCTTGGTCATATTCCAGCGACCCGGTCAAGTGGAAGAGGAATACTGCCCGTTGAAAGGTTTCGCACATCAACATGGGCGTAACATGGGTGGGTGATGGTTGATCGGGACGCAGGATCCGCTCCGGACTCGAGAGCGTCGATCCGAGCGGTCGCGGCACTCGACGACGACCTGCGGCGCGGCATGTTCAGCTACATCCGCGATGTCGGCCGACCCGTCACCCGGGAGGACGCGGCGAGCGCCGTGGGGATCTCCCGCAAGCTGGCCGCCTTCCACCTGGACAAACTCGTCGACGTCGGCCTGCTCCGTGCCGCCTACGACGAGCCGGAGCGTCGCGGCCGGGTCGGGCGCACCCCGAAGACCTACCGGCCGACCGACCTCGACGTCCGAGTGAGCATTCCGGCCCGCCGGCACGAGGACCTGTCCGACATCCTGGTCGATGCACTGGTCGCCGAGCCCGCGGGCGGGAGCGCCATGCAGTCCGCCGTGCAAGTGGCGCGCAGCCACGGCGAGACCCTGGGCGCCGAGGAGCGCCACCGCAGCCGCGCCGGGCGGCTCGGCGCCGAACGTGCCCTCACCCTCGCCGAGCGCGTACTCCGGGAGCGCGGCTTCGACCCGACCCGCGACGAGCCGTTGTGTGTGCGGTTACGGAACTGTCCGTTCCACCCGCTGGCCGCGCAAGCGCCGCAGGTCGTCTGCGGCATCAACCACGCCTTCCTCACCGGCTTTCTCGACGGAATGCATGCCCGGACCGTGCAGGCCGTCCTCAACCCTCGGCCCGGAGCGTGTTGCGTGGAGCTACAGGCAGGTCCGGCGTCGACCGACGAGACCGGACCGGGCGCAGGGTGACGACCCGGTCGGCGTCCAGCGCCTGCACCAGATCGGCCCGCGCCCGCGCGACGCGGGACCGGATGGTGCCCACCGGGCAGCCGCACGCCTGCGCCGCCTCCTCGTAGGACAACCCGATCAGCTGGGTGAGTACGAAGGCGGTACGCCGGTCGAGGTCGAGATCGGCCAGCAGCGCGGCCGCCGTGACCTCGCCGGCAACATCCGGCTCGACGGGGGCGGGATTGACCCACGGCAGCAGGGCGTCGCGGCGCCGGCGCCGGGTCCGCGCGCGCAGTTCGTCCATGCAGACGCGGTGCGCGATCGCCAGCAGCCAGGTGCGCGCGGACGAGCGCCCTGCGAACGACGGCGCCGCACGTACCGCGCGCAGGTAGGTCTCCTGGGTGAGATCGTCGGCGCTCTGGGGATCGACCAGGTGCGCGGCGAAACGCCACACATCTGCCTGCGTGTCCCGGATGAACGATACGAGCGCCTGGTGATCCCCGCGGCCGGCCGCTGACAGCACCACCGTCAGCGCATCCACGTCAGCCACCGTAGGCGGAGCGCGGCCGAACGGCAGGAGCCACCCCCACTCACCCGCCGGTCGGCGGGAACCACCCGGCGCCGGCGGACGACTATCTGCGTGTGCTGACGTGTGAGAAAGCGCGCGAGGCGACCTCGGCGCAGCTGGACGGTGCGGACCCGGCAGTGCCGCTGAGCGACCTGCGCGGGCACCTCGACGCGTGCGGCGCCTGCCGGGAATGGCGCTCCGCCGCGGCCGCGGCGACCCGGCGGGCCCGCCTCACTGCGACCGACGGCGTACCCGATCGTGCCGAGGACATCGCTGCCGCGGTTCTCGCCGCCGACGACCCGGTGCCGTCGCCCGGTCGGCGGCGGGCCCGGATCGGCCTGGCGGTGATCGCGGCGGCGCAGCTCGCCGTGACGATCCCGGTGCTCGTCCTCGGCCACGACCACTCGACGCCGATGCACGTGGCGCACGAGCTGGGGTCGTTCGACCTCGCGTTGGCGGTCGGCTTCCTCGTCGCGGTCTTCCGTCCCGCCCGCGCGGCGGGCATGGCGCCGCTGGTGGGTGTCGCCGCCGTTGCGCTGGTCGCGACGGCCGGGATCGATCTCGCCGCCGGGCGGACCCAGGTGAGCGAGGAGGCGCCGCACCTGCTCGCCGTCGCCGGGTGCGTGTTGCTGTGGCTGATCGCCCGAGGCGAGTCCGGCCACGGTTCTGCTCCCGCCCGGCACAAGCGGAATCCGGCGACCGCATCGCCCGGTCGGCTGCGCGGGCGGGCCGCCGCGGCGCTGCTCATCATCGGTGCCGGCAGCGCGGTCGCGGTGGGCGCGGTCAGCCGCCCAGCCGGTGCACACGCGGTGCTGGAGAGCACCAGCCCAGCCGACGGCTCGATCGTCCGCACCGCGCCACAGGCGGTCGCGCTCCGCTTCGGCGAGCCGGTGATCGTTCCCCCCGGCGCCGTACGGGTCTACGACGACCGGCTGCGCCGGGTCGACCAAGGTGCGGTCGATCATCCCGACGGCCGCGCCGACTCGGTCGGCGTATCCCTCCGGCCCGCCTTGCCGCCGGGTACCTACACCGTCACCTGGCGGGTGATCTCGGCCGATTCGCACCCCGTCTCGGGCGGCTTCACGTTCTCGGTCGGACATTCCAGTGCGGTCGCCGGTACGGCGGTCAGTAGTGGCGGCGGGAGCACCACCGTCGGCGTACTGCTGGGCGCGACGCGGCTGGCTGGGTTCGTCGGGATCGTGCTCGGGCTCGGCAGCGCGGTGGTGCTGTTCGCGTTGTGGCCGGCGGGTCGGCGGGTACGTCGGGCCCGGGTCCTGGTGTGGACCGGGTGGGGCCTGCTGGTCGCCGGTAGCGCTGGTGGCCTGCTCCTGCAGGGGCCTTACGGAGCCGGTGCCGGGCTCGGGCAGCTGTTCGATTCCCGGCTGCTGTCCACCACGATCGAGACCCGGTTCGGGACGGCCTCGATGACCCGGATCACCCTGCTGCTGATGCTCGCGGCGCTGCTGGGGCTCGCGTTCTCCCGGCGCCCGGTGACCGTGAGCGCCGGTGCCCCGGCGGGCCCGGCACAGCGACAACCGCCGCGGTGGCTGCTCGGCGCGGGTCTCGCGGTCTCGGTGGCCATCCTGGTGACCTTCGCGGTCTCCGGGCACGCCGCCGACGACACGTTGAGCGGGTTGACGTTGACCAGCGACGTCGTCCATCTGGCCGCGATCGCCGTCTGGATAGGCGGTCTGGCGCTGCTCGTGGACTGTCTCGCCGTCCGGTCTCGGGCCGCCGACCTGGCCGTCGTCCTCCCGCGCTACTCGCGGCTGGCCTTCACCGCCGTGGTCCTGATCGCGGCGACCGGCGTCTTCCAGTCCTGGCGTGAGGTCGGGTCCTGGCCGGCTCTGGTCGACACCGTCTACGGCAGGCTGCTGCTCGCGAAGATGGGCGGCTTCCTCGTCCTGATCGGGCTCGGAAACCTGGCCCGACGCTGGGTGCACCGGTACTACCTCGATACCAATCCCGTGCGCTGGTTCGCGCCACGGCTCGTCGCGCACGCCGACGGTCCGGTACCGCCGGTCGTCGACCCGCCGCCGGCGACGCGGCACGCCGAGCCGGCGCGCATCCCACTTGCAGGGCTCCGGCGCGGCCTGGTCGGCGAGGTCGTGATCGGACTGGCGGTACTGGTGCTGAGCACGATCCTGGTGAACACCGCGCAGGCGAAAGAGACCTACGCACCCCACTTCCAGACCACCGTCGCTGCCGCGCAGACTCGCCTCCAGGTGACGGTCGATCCGGCGCGCACCGGTATGGCGATGATCCAGCTACGCGCCGACACGCCATCCGGCCGGCGGCAACCCATTCAGCAGGTCACCGGCGCGTTGTCCCTGCCGGCGCACCACGTCGGTCCCGTGCCGGTGCACTTCACCCGCAGTGCCCCCGGGCAGGCGATGGCCATGACGAGTTTTGCCGTGTCAGGCCGATGGGATCTCGATGTCAGCGTGCAGACCTCCGCATTCGATGCGACCACCTTTCGCGTCGCCATTCCCGTGCAGTGACACCGATCCAGGACAGGCTTCCGAAGGAAGGGCTCATGGCCGCACATCGCAACCCCGCCCGCTCGCTCACCCGGCTCGGGCTGGTCGCTCTCGCCGCACTGACCTTGGTGGTGGTCGCCGCCGTACCCGCCTCCGCGCATGTCACGGTGCACGCGGACACCGCGACCCAGGGCGGGTCCGCCAAGATCACCTTCCGGGTGCCGACGGAGGTGGACAACGCCTCGACGACCGCGTTGCGCGTCGCCCTCCCGCGGGCCACCCCGATCGCCAGCGTGGCGGTGCAGCCGCAGCCCGGGTGGTCCTTCCGGGTGACCACCGCGAAGCTGGCCAAGCCGATCCAGACCGACGACGGACCGGTCACCACCGCGGTGACCGAGATCGCCTGGAAGGCCGACTCCGCGGCGAGCGCGATCAAGCCCGGCGAGTTCGGCGAGTTCTCGATCTCCGCCGAGCCACTGCCCAAGACCACGTCGCTGCAGTTCCCCGCCCTACAGACCTACAGCAACGGCACCGTCGTGCGGTGGATCCAGGTCGCGGCACCGGGTGCTCCCGAGCCCGAGCACCCCGCGCCCACCCTGTCTCTCACTCCTGCGGGAACGACGCCGGAGGCCGGCACCACCGCAGGCGAGTCCCACGTGGCGTCCGCGCCGCCCGCGGCCTCCGGCTCCGGTACGGCACTCACGCTGTCGATCATCGCGCTGGTGATCGCCGTGCTCGGCGTGGCCGCCGGCGTGCTTGCCCTGCGCCGCGGCCGCATCGTGCGGTGACCCAGCCGGGCCAGCTGGCCGGGTCAGCCGACCTGGGTCAGCCCGAAGTTGGAGGGCTTTCCGGTGGTGTTGTCGGTGGTGTAGTAGCGGTAGTCGTCGGTGGCGACATAGCTGCTGCTCCATACGCCGTTGCCGGTCACCTGGACGGTGCGTCCGGCTGTATAACCGACGGTGTTCTGCTTGTGGAACCGCAGGTTCAAGGTGGTCGACGGCCGGCCGGTGCCCGTGATGGTCACCCTCGAGTTGCGCGCGGCGTGCGCCGGCCCACTGAGGGTGGTGTCGATCTGGGTCAGCCCTTCGTGCAGATGCCCCGAGGTCGTCACGTGGTAGCGGTAGTCGTCGGAGGCGAGGTAACGCAGGCTCCACACCCCGAAGCTGTTGACTGCGACGGTGTGGGCGACATAGCCGTCCTTGCCACGCCGGTGCAGCCAGACCGTCGTGTTCGTGTTGGCCGTCGCCGCCCCGGTCAGAGTCACGGTCGAGCCGAAGTGGGCGTACGCCGGGCCCTTGAGCGGGCCGCCGGCCCGGATGTTGGCCGCCACGCCTGCCGCGCCGGCAGGTGAGAGGTGGATCTCGATGTGCATCGGGTCGCGGGGGGAGTCCGAGGACCAGTCGCCGCCCCATTCCGCGCCGTAGGGCCGGATCAGTGCGCCGGTGTCCAGCGGCAGGGTGGTCGTGCTGGTGGACATCGGTGCGGTGGTCTGCCCGTTGGTCGCGGCGTTGACGTCGATGGCGAGACCGTAGCCGTGGAAGGAGTGCGACGACGAGCCGGCGATGTTGCGGACCTCATAGCCCCAGCAGTCGCCCTGGTAGCACAGCCGCTCGCGCATCCGCGGCACGATGATGCTGAGGATCTTCGTGTCGATGGTGGCGATGTCGGCATTGGCGACGCCCTGCGGGAAGGAGTGACCCTGGAAGGAGAACGGGATCGATCCGCCCGCCCACTGCCATCCCCACGCGCCCGGGTCGTACTGGCCGAAGTGCGACCCGGTCGGGTCACCGGCCTGGTTCGGTTTGATGCCGCCGGGGTGGTTCGGGAGGTGCCCGTCCGTTCCCGGCACGTACGGCGCCGCCTGCCGCGGTGAGCCGGCCCCGGTCGCGGCCGACGCCGAGGTGACGCTCATCAACCCGGCGACGAGTCCGGCGATCATCGCCGCCACCGCGACCACCAGCACCCGCCTGCGGGCGGTCATGGCCTCGCCCAGACGGCCGATGGTGACGCTGCGTATTGAGTTGATGACATAGTGTGAGGCTAGGCGCTCGTTCTGCCCTTTGGGGCAAAACGGCACTAGGGACGATGTCGGCCGGACCGGGAGGCGGGGACAGGGTGCACCGGACCGGCCGGAGATACGCGAACGCCCGCGTCCCGCCGGGACTCGACGAGGAAACGCGGGCGGTGGTGCAGGGTAGCCCCGACCGGATTCGAACCGGCGCCGCCGCCTTGAGAGGGCGGTGTCCTAGGCCGCTAGACGACGGGGCCCTAGGTGATACGTGAACGGCGCTGGGGTACCAGGACTCGAACCTAGACTAACTGGACCAGAACCAGTCGGGCTGCCAATTACCCCATACCCCAATGCTGACGGCGTGGGGGCTGGCGGCTCCCCTGCCGTGTACCGCCATGACGATACCGGACGGCGATTCCCGCACCCAAACCCGCCGTGGTGGCCGGCTACTCCGCACGGATCGAGTCGATCGCGGCGCTCAACCGCCGCGTCGTGCGAGGCCGACCGAGGATCTGCACCGACTCGAACAACGGGGGTGACACGGTGCGCCCGGTCACCGCGACCCGGACCGGACCGAACGCGCGCCGCGGCTTGAGTCCCAGCCCGTCGACCAGCGCCATACGCAGCGCATCCTGCAGATTGTCCGCTGTCCACTCCTCGACACTCGCCAGCGCCGCCTGGGCCGCCTCGAGGGTGGGAAGGCTTTCCGGCTGCAGCTGCTTGGCGGCCGCATCGGGGTCGATCGCGAAGCGGTCCTCATCGACCAGGAGGAAGTCGAGCATCGGTACGGCGTCGCCGAGCAGGTTGACCCGCTCCTGGATCAGCGGTGTCGCCTCCTGCAGCAACTGCCGCTGCGCGTCGGTCGGCGGGTTCGCGATCAGCTCGGCCCGCTCGAGGAACGGGGCGATCCGGCCGATGAAGTCCGCGGGCGAGAGCTCGCGCACCTTGATCCCGTTGATCGCCTGCAGCTTGCGGGCGTCGAAGCGGGCCGGGTTGGCGTTGACCCGCTCGAGGCTGAATGCGCGGCACATCTCGTCGAGGCTGAACAGCTCCCGGTCGTCGCCGAAGGACCAGCCGAGCAGGGCGAGATAGTTGAGGACCGCCTCGGGCAGGTAGCCCTGCTCCCGGACGAACTGCAGCGACGCCTCCGGCGTCTTGCGCTTGGACAGCCGCTGGTTGCCCTCCCCCAGCACGAACGGCAGATGGCCGAACTCCGGCATCGGCGCATCGGTGAGGCCGAGCTCCCGCAGCGCCCGGTGCAGCGGAATCTGGCGCGGCGTCGAGGAGAGCAGATCCTCGCCGCGCAGCACGTGGCTGATCCGCTGCATCGCGTCGTCGGTCGGGTTGGTGAGGGTGTAGAGCGGGGAATCGTCGCTGCGGACCAGGACGTAGTCCGGGACGTGCTCGGGCTCGAACCGGACCGGCCCGCGGATCAGGTCGGTGAACGTGATGGCCTCGTCGGGCATCCGGAAGCGCAGCACCGACGAGCGGCCCTCGGCGTCGTACGCCGCGCGCTGCTCCTCGCTGAGGTCACGGCAGTGGCCGTCGTAGCCGGGCGGGCGCCCGGCCGCCTTCGTCCGCGCCTCCACCTCGGCCGGCGTGCAGTAGCACGGGTAGGCGAAACCGGCGTCGCGCAGCCGCGCGGCGACGTCGGCGTAGAGGCCGCCGCGCTCGGACTGCCGGTAGGGCCCGTAGGGTCCGCCGGCCTCGGGCCCCTCGTCCCAGTCGAGACCGAGCCACCGCAGGTCGTCGAGCAGGCCGCGGTAGGACGCCTCGGTGCTGCGGACCAGGTCGGTGTCCTCGATCCGCAGGACGAATGCGCCGCCGTTGTGCCGCGCGAACGCGTAGTTGAACAGCGCGGAGCGGACGTTGCCGACGTGGAGGTCGCCGGTGGGCGACGGGGGGAAGCGGACCCGGACCGGCTCGCTCATCGGGTCGTCACCGGATTGCTCAGGGTGCCGATCCCGTCGATGCTCACCGTGACCGTCTGGCCGGCGGTCATCGGGCCGACCCCGGCCGGCGTACCGGTGAGGACGACGTCGCCGGGCAGCAGCGTCATGACGTGGGAGACGAAGGACACCAGGCCGGCGACGTCGTGCAGCAGCAGCGAGGTGCGCGAGTTCTGCCGCTCCTCGCCGTCGAGCGTGGTGCGGAGCGCGAGGTCGGCCGGGTCGACGGTCGTCTCGACCCACGGACCGAGCGGGCAGAAGGTGTCGTGGCCCTTGGCCCGGGTCCACTGGCCGTCGCTGCGCTGCTGGTCGCGGGCGGTGACGTCGTTGGCGCAGGTGTAGCCGAGGACCGAGTCGAGCGCCTTCTCGACCGGCGCATCGCGGACGACGCCGCCGATCACCGCGGCGAGTTCACCCTCGAAGTCGACCCGCCCGGCGTCGGCCGGCAGCCGGATCGGGTCGTTGGGGCCGACGACCGAGGTCGACGGCTTGATGAAGAGGACCGGCGCGGCGGGCGGTTCGTCCCCGCCCATCTCGCGCACATGGTCGGCGTAGTTCTTCCCGATGCAGACCACCTTGGTCGGCAGCATCGGCGCCAGCAGGCGGACGTCGGCCAGCGGCCACTGCCGACCGGTGAGCGATACCGGGCCGAAGGGGTGTTCGGCCACCTCGGCGACGGTCAGCGAGTCGGTCGCCGGATCACCCGCGCCGACCACGCCGAAGGCGAACCCCTCAGGGTGGGCGAACCGGGCGATGCGCACGACGACTCCTCTGCGGGCGGGGGTACGGGGTCGCCGTCGAGCCTACCGGCGGCATGCTGGGACACTGACCGGGTGACTGCCTCCCCCGAGGTCGACCGGTGACCGCCGCACGTGTGCGGCTGGGCGCCCTGACCGCCGTACTCCTCGTCGCCGGCATCCTGCCGTGGGCCACCGGCGGCCCGACCGTCACCCGGGTGCTCGGCGTGCCGTTCCTCCTGCTCGGGCTGCTGGCCGGCTACGCGACCACGAGGCTTCCGGCGGTCGCCTCGCGCGCCACCATCCGCACCGCACCGCCCGCCGGCTGCGCCGGGTGCAACTGCGGCGCCGGCGCGTGCGCGCAGGCCGCCGCGGGCGCCTCGGCCGGCTCCGATCAGGCCGACGAGCGCAGCAGCCCGTAACGCACCGCGTCGTCGAGGGCGAGCCAGGATGCCTCGATGACGTTTTCGTGTACGCCGACCGTGGTCCATTCCTGCGTCCCGTCGCCGGTACCGACGAGGACCCGGGTGACCGCGTCGCTGCCGTGCCGGCCTTCCAGGATGCGCACCTTGTAGTCGACGAGTTCCAGACCGGCGAGCTCGGGGTGGATCCGCTCGAGCGCCAACCGCAGCGCGCGGTCGAGCGCGTTGACCGGCCCGGCGCCCTCGCCGGTGGCGACGACCCGCTCCCCCTTGGCGTAGAGCCGCACCGTCGCCTCGCTGGCCACCGTGCCGTCGGCGGTGCGGTCGACGATCACCCGGTAGGACTCGACGGTGAAAGGTCGGGTGCGCTCGCCGAGTTCGTCGCGGACCATCAGCTCGAACGACGCGTCGGCGGCCTCGAACGACCAGCCACCGGCCTCGAGATCCTTGACCCGGTCGACGACCCGACCGACCGTCTCGGGCCGGCCGGCGAGGTCGATCCCGAGCTCGCGCCCCTTGAGCTCGACGCTGGCCCGCCCGGCCATCTCGGTGACCAGCACCCGCATGTCGTTGCCGACCAGCTCCGGCTCCATGTGGTTGTAGAGCTCCGGGCTCACCTTGATCGCGCTGGCGTGCAGGCCGGCCTTGTGCGCGAAGGCGCTGGTGCCGACGTAGGCCTGGTGGGTGTTGGGCGCGATGTTGGCGATCTCGGCGATGGCGTGGGACACGCGGACCATCTCCGACAGACACCCTTCGGGAACGATGTCGGTGTAGCCCATCTTCATCACCAGCCCGCCCATCACGCCGAACAGGTCGGCGTTGCCGGCGCGCTCGCCGTAGCCGTTGGCGGTGCACTGGGCGTGGGTGGCGCCCGCGTCGACCGCGGCCAAGGTGTTGGCGACGGCGCAGGCGGTGTCGTCCTGGCAGTGGATCCCGATCCGGCCGCCGGTGCGCTGCAGCACCTCGGCGACCACGTCGTGGATGCCCATCGGCAGCATGCCGCCGTTGGTGTCGCAGAGCACGCCGACGTCGGCACCGGCGCGGAAAGCCGCCTCGAGCACCTGCACGCCGTAGTCGTGGTCGGCGGCGTACCCGTCGAAGAAATGCTCGCAGTCGAGGAAGACCCGGCGGCCCTCGGAGACGAGGAAGGCGACGGTGTCTCCGACCATGGCGAGATTTTCCTCGCGCGTGGTGCGCAGCGCCTCGGTGACGTGGCGTACGTGTGACTTGGCGACCAGGGTGACCACCGGCGTCTGGGCGTCGAGCAGGGCCCGCACCTGGGCGTCCTCCTTGACCGGCACGCCGGCCTTCCTCGTTGCGCCGAAGGCCACCAACTGGGCGTTGCGCAGGGACAGTTCGCCCCCGGCCGCCCGCGCGAAGAACTCGGTGTCCTTCGGCATCGCTCCGGGCCAGCCGCCTTCGATGAAGCCCACACCGAGCTCGTCGAGGAGCCGGGCGACCGCGAGCTTGTCGGTCACCGAATACGAAATGCCCTCGCGCTGCGCCCCGTCGCGCAAGGTCGTGTCGAATAGGTGGAACCGATCGTCAGTCATGGTGGCAGAAGCCCCTTCAACGAAAAAGACCTCCCGCGGGTGCGGGAGGTCTGCGCGCTGGCGGCAAAATCGCGAGCGCGCTAGGTGCTAATGATGACGTGGTGGTGCACGCCGACGAGTCTCGCACAGCAGCCGCGCGATGGACAAGGCATCCCGCATCGTGAGACGCCGCCCCGCCCGTACCCCCCTTTCCAGGCCTCCGCCTTTTCATGATCGTGATCGGATTTGTTCGGCGTTTCGCGGCTATTTCCGATCACGATCATGAAAAACGGGAGCGGGAAAAGGAGGCAGGCCGGGGGGCGAAGGCGGTGGTCAGTGGCCGCGGGCGATCCAGTCGGCCAGGTGCGGCGCCTCGGTGCCGATCGTCGTGTCGTCGCCGTGGCCGGTGTGCACGATCGTGTCGCGCGGCAGCGTGAGCAACCGGTCCTGGATCGAGGCGATGATCGTGTCGAAGTCGGAGTACGACCGGCCCGTCGCGCCCGGCCCGCCGGCGAAGAGGGTGTCGCCGGAGAAGAGCAGTCGCCCGCCACGCAGGCTCACCGAGCCCGGCGAGTGGCCCGGGGTGTGCAGCACGGTCAGCGTCGACCCGGCGATCGGGATCTCCTGCCCGTCGCTGAGATCGGTGTCCGGACCGGCGTCGGGATACACGTCGTCCCAGAGCATCCGGTCGGCCGGATGCACCGCGATCGGTGCCCGGGTCGCCGCCTGCACGTCGCGCGCGGCGTTGATGTGGTCGTTGTGCCCGTGCGTGCAGGCGATCAGCCGCACCCGCCGGTCCTCGATCGCGTCGAGGATCGGGCCGGCGTCGTGGGCGGCGTCGACCACCACGACCTCGTCGTCGTCGCCGACCAGCCAGACGTTGTTGTCCACCTCGAAGTCCTGCCCGTCCAGGGAAAAGATCCCGGACGTCACCACGCGTTCGGCGCGGATCACAGCACGACGACCGAGCGGAGCACCTTGCCGGCCTTCATCTTGTCGAAGGCCTGCTCCACCTCGTCGAGCGCGATCGTCTCGCTGACGAAGCCGTCGAGGTCGAGCCGGCCGGCGAGATAGAGGTTGATCAACGTCGGGAAGTCGCGGGTGGGCAGGCAGTCGCCGTACCAGGACGACTTCAGCGCACCGCCGCGCCCGAAGAGATCGATCATGCCGAGGTCGACCCGCATCGTCGGATCGGGTACGCCGACCTGCACCAGCGTCCCGGCGTGGTCGCGGGCGAGGAAAGCCTGCTTGTAGGTCTCGGGGCGGCCGACCGCCTCCACGACGACGTCGGCGCCGAAGCCGCCGGTGAGCTCGCGGATGCGCGACACGACGTCCTCGGAGCTGGCATCGACGGTGTGGGTGGCGCCGAACTTTCGCGCCGTCTCGAGCTTTGCCTGGTCGACGTCGACCGCGATTACCGTGCGGGCGGCCGCGATCGACGCACCGGCGATGGCTGCTGCGCCGACCCCGCCGCAGCCGATGACCGCCACGGTGTCGCCCTGCCGTACTCCGCCGGTGTTGACGGCGGCGCCGTAGCCCGCCATCACGCCGCAGCCGACCAGTCCGGCCGCCTCGGGCCGGGCGGCCGGGTCGACCGGCACGCACTGCTTGGCCGCGACGAGCGTCTTGTCGGCGAACGCGCCGATGCCGAGGGCGGCGGTCAGCGGCGTGCCGTCGGCGAGCGTCATCGGCTGCTTGGCGTTGAGGCTGTCGAAGCAGTACCAGGGCCGGCCCCGCAGGCACGCGCGGCAGTGCCCGCACGGCGCCCGCCAGGCGATGACGACGTAGTCGCCCGGTGCGACGGTGTCGACGCCGTCGCCGACCGTCTCGACGATTCCGGCCGCCTCGTGGCCGAGCAGGAACGGGAAGTCGTCGGTGATCGCGCCCTCGCGGTAGTGCAGGTCGGTGTGACACACACCGCACGCCTGCACCCGCACCACGGCCTCGCCGGGGCCGGGGTCGGGGATCACGATCGTCTCCGTCGTGACCGCCGCACCCTTGCTCCGAGCGACGACTCCACGCACTTGCTGGCTCATCGGCACCTCCGCCATGGGATCTCGACTCCCGGCGAGGCTACCGCGCCGTCTCCTCGGCGCCGCCGAGACCGAACATCGGCAGACATGGTTCGAGCCCGTCGATCTCCACCGGAGTACGGCGATGGCTCTCCCAGTCGGCGCGACTCATCCGGAATCCCACCTCGTCGACGGGTTCGCCGCGCCGTACGTGACGCGAATAGCCGTTCTCGACGTAACCGAGCTTGCGGGAGACGGCGAGCGACGCGGCGTTGTCGGCGAAGGCACCGGAGTTGGCCCAGTGCGCGCCGAGTCCGGCAAAAGCCAGATGCAGGACGGCGGCCCGCATCTCGGTGCCGATCCCCTCCCCGTGGTACTTCCGGCCGAGCCACGAGCCGGTGCCCACCTCGCGCAGCACGCCGAAGTCGTTGCCGCCGATGCTCTGGGTCCCGACGACGACACCGTCCCGGGCGACGACGAGTTCGAGGCTCCACCGCTGCGGCGTCCAGGAGGCCCACTGCCGCCAGTGGTACTGGATCGTGCCGCGGGCGCGCTGCTCGGGCGACTCGTCGGTCCACGGCTGCAGGAACGGCATGAACGCCGGGTCGTGGATGCCTTCGGCGGCCAGGTCGGCAAGGTCGGCCAGCTGCCCGAGGGACGGCAGGAACAGCTCCAGTCGCGGCGTGCGGAGACGCAGGTCGGCGAGCGGCCAGTGCTGGGACAACATGGTCGCAGTGTCGCGGATGTCCGTCCGGGCCGTCACCCGGTTAATCCGGCCGGCTGCGGTCGAGCTCGTCGACCCGCGCGGTGAGGAAGTCCCGTTCTACGGCGTTCTCGGTCAGCAGCAGGGCCTCTGCGTAGGCCTCTTTCGCCTCCGCGGGACGGCCGAGCCGGCGCAGGAAGTCCGCCCGTGCCGCGGCGAGGTAGCTGTAACCCGCGAGCTGCGGCTCGTCGGCGAGCGCGTCCAGCGCGGCGAGACCGGCCGCGGGTCCGTCGGCGAGCCCGACGGCGGCGGCCCGGTTGAGCGCGACGACCGGGGACGGCCAGAGCGCGACCAGCAGGTCGTAGAGCGCCACCACCTCACGCCAGTCGGTGTCCGGCCAGCTCGGAGCCTCGCAATGCACGGCCGCGATCGCCGCCATCAGCGCGAACCGCCCGGGTGGCCGGCTCCGGAGCGCTTCGCGCACCAACGCCACGCCCTCGGTGATCGCGCCCCGGTCCCACCGGGTGCGATCCTGCTCGGCGAGCAGCAGCATGCGGCCGTCGTCGGCGACGCGGGCGTCACGTCTCGCGTCCGTCAGCAGGATCAGCGCCAGCAGGCCGGCCACGTCGGGGTCGGCGGGCAGCAGCGTCCGGAGCATCCGGGCGAGGTCGAGCGCGCGCTCGACGAGGTCGCGACGGATCAGGTCGGCGCCCGCAGGCGCGGTGTGGCCGGTGGTGAAGAGCAGATGTACGACGGTGAGGACCGAGTCGATGCGGGCCGGCAACTCCTCGGCCGGCGGCACGCGGTAGGGGATGCGCGCGGCGGCGATCTTCTTCTTCGCCCGCGTGAGCCGGGCGGCCATCGTCGGCGTACCGACCAGGAAGGCGCGGGCGACCTCCGCAGTGGTCAACCCGCAGAGCAGGCGGAGGGTCAGCGCGACCTGCGCCTCCTGGGCGATCGCCGGGTGGCAGCAGGTGAAAACCAGCCGCAGCCGGTCGTCGACGATCTCGTGTTCCGTCGAGACGACGTCGTCCGGGCCGGCCTCGACCTGGTCGTCGAGCAGCAGTGGAAGGGTGCGTCGTAGCGTCGCGTCGCGGCGGAGGAGATCCAGCGCCTTACGCCGGGCGACGGTGGTGAGCCAGCCCCCGCAGTTGTCCGGTATCCCCCGGTCCCCCCACGTCACCAGGGCCTGGGCATACGCGTCCTGCACGCACTCCTCGGCCAGATCAAGATCCCGGGTGACGCGCACCGTCGCCGCGAGCACGAATGCCCACTCGCGACGGTGCGCGTCCGCGACCGCAGCCGCGACCCCCGGATCAACAGGTAGTGCGGTGCCGGTCAGTCGAAAACCTGGATCGGGCGGACCTCGACGCCGCCGTGGTCGGCCGGAACGTCCTTGGCGATCGCCAGCGCGTCGTCGAGGTTCGCGGCCTCGACGAGGTAGTAGCCGCCGAGGGCTTCTTTCGTCTCGGCGAATGCGCCGTCGGTGACCGCCGCAGCGCCCGAGCCGTTTCTGCGGATCGACGTCGCGGTCTGCGTGGACTGCAGGGCATTGCCGCCGCGCAGGACATCGTGGTGCTTCTCGCCGAAGGCCATGTGGCCCTTCATGAGCTGTTCCAACTCGGCCTCGGTGGCTTTGCTCCACACCTGCTCGTCGCCGTAGATAAGGATCAGGTACTCCGCCATAGCGCTGTCCCCTTACTCCGTGGCCCGCGTGCCGGGCCTCTCACTAGTACCGACGGACGGCATCGCGCCGTATCGACACCAGTCTGCGAGATATCGGCACCCGTTGGGCGCTTTCCCTGTGGCCGCGTGGGTCGCCGATCGGGCCCCGCCGCCATCATCGTGCGTCCTACTCGCATCCCGGCGGCATTTGTGCGAGTACGGCGCACGATGTCGCCCCGGCCGGCGATCTGACGCCGTCAGCGGAGACCCGCCGCCATCATCGGACGCTCTACTCGCAAAAGACGCCTCGAAATGCGAGTACATCGTCCGATGTCGATGGGTGAGCAGGCCGCCACCCGCGACATCGTGCGTGCTACTCGCATCCCGGCGGCATTTATGCGAGTACAGCGCACGATGTCGACCGCAGCCGCCGGTCCATCGGACCGGGCATGGCGCCGCGGGCCGGCCGATCAGTCGCGGACGTACTCGTTCCACGACTTGTAGAGGTCGACCTCGCCGACGGTCGCGGCGCTGAAGATCTCGGCGATCTCGCGGGTGATCGGGCCGACCTTGCCGGGGCCGACCGGCCGGTCGTCGACCTCGGCGATCGGCACCAACTCGGCGGCGGTGCCGGTGAAGAACGCCTCGTCGGCCTGGTAGAGGTCGGTGCGCACGATGCTGCGCTCGACCACGTCGTAGCCCTGGTCGCGGGCGATCGTCATGACCGACTCGCGGGTGATCCCCTGCAGCAGCCCGTCGCTGGTCGGCGGAGTGATCACGGTGCGATCGGAGACGATGAAGATGTTCTCGCCGGTGCCCTGCACGACGTGGCCGGCGGGGCTGAGCAGGATCGCCTCGTCGTAGCCGGCCTTGAGTGCCTGCACCTTGGCCAGGGAGGAATTCATGTACTGCCCGGTGCCCTTGCCGGTGGGCGGGATCGAGTTGTGGTTGATGTGCTGCCAACTCGAGGTCGCGGCCCGGCAGCCGGCGTTCTTGGCCTCCTCGCCCAGGTAGGAGCCCCACGGCCACACCGCGATCGACACCTCGGTCTTGCTGGGCAGCGGGTTGAGCCCCATCTCGCCGTAGCCGAGGTAGAAGATCGGCCGGATGTAGCACGCCTCGACGTCGTTGACCCGCACCGTCTCCTTCGTCGCGGCGACGAGCTGCTCCGGGGTGAACTCCGGCTCCAGCAGGTAGATCCGCGCGGACCGGTACAGCCGGGCGATGTGGTCGGTGAGCCGGAAGACGGCCGGACCCTTGTCTGTCGCGTATGCCCGGATACCCTCGAAGACGCCCCATCCGTAGTGCATGGTTGGGTTCAGGACGTGGATTGTCGCGTCGTCCCAGTCGACGAGCGTTCCGTTCATCCAGATCTTCGAGGTGGGCGTGATGGGCACAACGACTCCTTTGACACACGACCGATTCGCGACGATTGCATCACACGTTACGGCCGACCGGAGCGACGGGTGGGCGTACGGGGAAGCTATCCCGCCTTGCTGGCCAGCGCCGCGAGCCGGTCGCCGATCTCCACCGTCCGGCCGAGCGCGGAATGGTCGCGCGTGGCGAGGTCGAAGGCGACCCCGGCCTCGATCCGCCGGGCCTGGTCGCCGTGCCCGAGGTGATCGAGCATGAGGGCCACCGACAGCACCGTCGCGGTCGGGTCGGCCACACCGGTGCCGGCAATGTCCGGGGCGCTGCCGTGCACCGGCTCGAACATGCTCGGGTTGGCCCCGCTCACGTCGAGGTTTCCGCTCGCGGCGAGTCCGATGCCGCCGGTGATCGCGGCGCCGAGGTCGGTGAGGATGTCGCCGAAGAGGTTGTCGGTGACCACCACGTCGAACCGGGACGGGTCGGTGACGAAGTACATCGACGCGGCGTCGACGTGCTGGTAGGCGACCGTCACCTCGGGGTAGTCGCTACCGATCTCCTCGACGGCCCGCGCCCACAGGGAACCGGCGTTGACGAGCACATTGGTCTTGTGCACCAGGGTCAGATGCTTCTTGGGACGGCCCGCCGCGCGCTGGAACGCGTCGCGGACGACCCTGTGCACGCCGTACGCAGTGTTGAGGCTGACCTCGGTCGCGATCTCGTGCGGGGTGTCCTTGCGCAGGACCCCGCCGGTGCCGGCGTAGGGACCCTCGGTGCCCTCGCGGACGACGATCATGTCGATCTCGGGCGAGCCGGCCAGCGACGACGTCACCCCCGGGAAGAGCCGCACCGGGCGCAGGTTGACGTGGTGATCGAGTTCGAAACGCAGCCGCAGCAGCAGTCCGCGCTCGAGGATTCCGCTGGGTACGGCGGGATCGCCGACGGCACCGAGCAGGATCGCGTCGTGCGCCCGCAACTCCCCCAGCACGGAGTCGGGCAGCAACTCCCCGGTGCGCTGCCACCGCGCGGCGCCGAGGTCGTAGCGCGTCGTCTCGACGTCGGGGACTGCCTCGCGCAGGACCTTCAGGCCCTCCGCGACCACTTCCGGGCCGACACCGTCGCCCGGGATCACCGCGAGTTTCATGGCTGGCAGGCTACCGGTCCGTCGAATCCGCGCTAGAGGTCACTCACCGTCGAGGTCGGCGCTGCGCGCGTCCTCGGCCCCGATCTCGCGGGCGATGTCGGCAAGCAGGTCGGCGGGAACGGCGGAATCGACCGCGAGCGCCATCAGTGCCTCGCCGCCGCGCCGGCTCCGGCTGACCTGCGCGCCGGCGATGTTGACGCCGGCCTCACCGAGCTGCACGCCGACCATCCCGACCACGCCGGGCCGGTCGTGGTAGCGGAAGAAGAGCAGGTGGTCCTCCGGCGGCAGGTCGACGTCGAAGCCGTTGATCTCGGTCAACTTCTCGACCTGCTTGGGGCCGGTGAGCGTGCCCGACACGCTGACCTGCTCGCCGTTGGGGAGGACGCCACGCACCGTGACCAGGTTTCGGTAGTCCTCGCTCTCGGCGTACGTGGCGAGGCCCACGTCGACGCCGCGGTCCTTGGCGAGGATCGGCGCATTGACGAAGGTCACCTGCTCCTCGACGACGTCGGCGAACACACCTTTGAGCGCGGCCAGTTGCAGAACGCCGACGTCGTAGGAGGTGATCTCGCCGCGGATCTCGACCGAGATGCTCGCGGCGACGCCGCCGGCGATCGCGGTGAAGACCCGCCCCAGCTTCTCGACCAGTGGCAGCGCCGGACGGATCTCCTCCGCGACGACTCCGGCGGCCTGCACGTTGACCGCGTCGGCGACGAACTCGCCGTCGAGGGCCAGCTTCACCGACCGGGCGACGGCCAGACCCGCCTTGTCCTGCGCCTCACGGGTGGACGCCCCCAGGTGCGGGGTGACGACGACTCCGGGCAGCCCGAACAGCGGGCTGTCGGTGGTCGGCTCGGTCGCGAAGACGTCGATCCCGGCTCCGGCGACGTGACCGGACGCGATCGCGTCGGCCAGCGCCTGCTCGTCGACCAGCCCGCCGCGGGCGGCGTTGATGATCCGGATGCCGGGTTTCGCGGCCGCGAGCTCCTCGGCACCGATCAGGCCGAGCGTCTCCGGCGACTTGGGGAGGTGGATCGTGATGAAGTCGCTCTCGGCGAGCAGTTCCGGAAGGGAGACGAGCTGTACGCCGACCTGCGCGGCCCGGGCCGGCGGGACGTAGGGGTCGTAGGCGATCAGGCGGGTGCCGAAGGCCGCGAGTCGCTGGGCGACCAGGACGCCGATCCGACCCAGGCCGACCACGCCGATCGTCTTGTCGGCGACCTCGACGCCGGTGAAGGCGGACCGCTTCCAGGCACCGCTCTTGAGGGACGCGTCGGCGGCGGGCACGTGTCGGGCGACGGCCAGCAGCAGGGCGACCGCGTGCTCGGCCGCGCTGAGGATGTTGGAGGTGGGCGCGTTGACGACCATCACGCCGCGCGTGGTGGCGGTCGCGACGTCGACGTTGTCCAGCCCGATCCCGGCCCGGGCGACGACCTTCAGCCGACTCCCGGCGGCCAGTGCCTCCGCGTCGATCGTGGTCGCGCTGCGCACGAGTACGGCGTCGGCGTCGGTGATCGCGGCCAGCAGCGCGGGCCGATCGGTCCCGTCGACCTGACGGACGTCGAAGTCCTTCGCGAGGACGTCGAGTGCGGCCGGAGCGAGCTGGTCGGCGACGAGGACGACGGCCCGGGCGGCCCCCGTCTTGCTGGCTGATGCGGCGGGCGGATTGGTCACGCCCGCAGTCTACCGAGGGCTTGTGAAGACTTTCACGTGCGCTCGGGCGCCCCGGCATCGCTCGGGGCCGGCGGCGTGGAGTCCGACGTCCCGGGGTGCAGCGGGCGCAGCCACACCCACAGCAGGAACAACAAGCCGAGGAGGAGCATCCCGAGACCCATCCAGAGATTGATCCGGACTCCGGCCGCCTTGTCGACCTCGGCCGCGCTGTCCAAGGCCCCCACGATCGTGAGGATTATGCCGTAGAGAGTGAAGAGTCCACCGATGATCATCCGCAGGTCGAAGAGATTGGATGATGCGCTGGCCTTTTCCTCTTCCTTGCTGTCGATCTCCATCGGTGGCGCCTCCCCTCGGTCAGACGAATATCAGCGACAGGGCCAGTGTGATGCCCAACGCCGTGAAGCCCAAGAGCTTCGGCGAACGCCACCATTCCGGCTTCGGGACGGACTTGGGATCAGGCGCGCTCGGATCGGGTACGCCGTAGACCAGTCCGGCGAGCTCCGCGACCGGCTTCGGCTTGGTGAACAGGGTCACCCCGACGGTGACCACGGCGTCGATGACGAACGCCGCGATCGCGCCGTAGAAGTTGAGCATCTGGGCGTTGACCAGCTTGTGCGTCGGGTCGTAGTGGCCGCCGGGGTAGAAGTAGCTGATGTTGTAGCCGACGAAGTGCATGACGCCGGCCGCGATCGTGCCGGACAGCAGGCCCCAGAAGCCGGACACGATCGACGTGCGCTTCCAGAACATGCCGATGATGAAGGTCGCGAACAACGGTGCGTTGAAGAAGGAGAAGAGCAACTGGATGTAGTTCATGATGTTGCTGTAGCCGGAGGCGATGAACGCCGTCCCGATGCCGATCACGACGCCGACCACGGTGACGATGCGCCCGACGTTGAGGTAGTAGCGGTCGGGCCGGCCGCGTCTGATGTAGGGCATCCACAGGTCGTAGGTGAAGACCGTGTTGAAGGAACTCACGTTGGCGGCCATACCCGCCATGAATGCCGCCAGTAGCCCGGTGAGCGCGATGCCGAGCACGCCGTTGGGCAGGAACTTGCCCATCAACAGCGGGATCGCGTCGTTGTAGGTCTTCGATCCGGTTCCGAAGTGCGGGATCACGACCAGGGCGATGAGCCCGGGGATGATGGTCAGGAACGGGATGAAGATCTTCGGGAAGGCCCCGATCAGCGGAGTGCGCTGGGCGGCGGAGAGGTCCTTGGCCGACAACGCCCGCTGCACCTCGGTGAAGTTCGTCGTCCAGTAGCCGAAGGAGAGGACGAAGCCGAGACCGAAGACGATGCCGATCCAGTCACCGAGCGGGTTGCTCCACGGGATACCGGTGCCCTTCCACGTGGCGAATGCCTTACCGGCCAGCGCCGTACCGTTGTTGATCTTGTTCTCGAGGCCGCTCCACCCGCCGACGGAGATCAGGCCGACGATGACGATCGGGAGCAGTCCGGCGATGATGACGAAGAACTGCATGACCTCGTTGTAGATCGCGCCGGAGAGCCCGCCGAGGGTGATGTAGGCGAGCACGAACGCCGCCGCGACGACGATCGCGAGCGGAATCGGCCAGCCGAGCAGGCTCTGGATCACCAGTGCGAGCGCGTACAGGTTGACGCCTGCGGTGAGCACCTGCGCGAGCGCGAAGCTCAACGCGTTCAGGATGTGTGCCGGGACGTTGTACCGGCGGCGCAGGTATTCGGGCACGCTGTGCACCCGTGAGCCGTAGTAGAACGGCATCATGACCAGGCCGAGGAAGATCATCGCCGGTACGGCGCCGATCCAGTAGAAGTGCACGGTGGACCAGCCGTACTGGCCACCGTTCGCAGCCATGCCGAGGATCTCGATCGCCCCGAGGTTGGCCGAGATGAAGGCCAGGCCGGTCACCCACGCGGGCAGCGAGCGTCCGGACAGGAAGAAGTCCTCGCTGGTGGCGATCGCCCGCCGGGCCAGGATCCCGATCGTGACGACGAGCACGAAGTAGATCGCCAGGATCGTGTAGTCGAGCGAGTTGACATCGAGGCGGGTGGTAGCAGCCAAGACGTGCGGCATGCGCACCACCACCTTCAGATCCGGGCGCCGCAGGGCACTGCGGAAAGATCATGCACCCGGGAGCCGCGCCGCGCGGGAAGCCGCGCGGCGTGTCACCGATCGGTGGGCGGCGCCCCGTCGGTCAGGCGGTCTCGGTGATCGGCCGGTCCACCCACGACATCAGGCCGCGCAGCCGGGCCCCGACCTGCTCGATCGGCTGCTCGGCGCCCTGCTTGCGCAACGCGGTGAAGTTCGGCCGGCCGGCGTCGTCCTCGGCCACCCATTCGCGGGCGAAGGTGCCGTCCTGGATCTCGCCCAGGATCTTCTGCATCTCCTCGCGGACCGCGGGCGAGATGATCCGCGGACCCCGGGTCAGGTCGCCGTACTCCGCGGTGTCACTGCAGGAGTAGCGCTGCCGGGCGATGCCGCCCTCATACATGAGGTCGACGATGAGCTTCAACTCGTGCAGGCACTCGAAGTAGGCGATCTCCGGCTGGTAGCCGGCGTTGACCAGGGTCTCGAACCCGGCCTGGACGAGGGCCGACGTGCCGCCGCAGAGCACCGCCTGCTCGCCGAACAGGTCGGTCTCGGTCTCCTCGGTGAAGGTCGTCCTGATGGCGCCGGCGCGGGTGCCGCCGATGCCCTTGGCGTAGGACAACGCCAGAGCCAGGCCGTCGCCGTGGGGGTCCTGCTCGACCGCGACCAGGACGGGCACGCCCTTGCCGTCGGAGAACTGCCGGCGTACGAGGTGCCCGGGGCCCTTGGGCGCCACCATCGCGACCGTCACGTCGGCGGGCGCCTTGATCAGGTCGTACCGGATGTTGAAGCCGTGCCCGAAGAAGATGGCGTCGCCGTCCTTCAGGTTCGGCGCGATGTCGTCGGCGTAGATGTGCCGCTGCGCGGTGTCCGGCGCGAGGATCATGATGACGTCGGCCTCGGCCGACGCCTCGGCAGGGGTGAGGACCCGCAGCCCCTCCGACTCGGCGTTCACCCGGCTCTTCGAATGCGCCGGCAGACCGATGCGGACGTCGACGCCCGAATCACGCAGCGACAGGGCGTGCGCGTGTCCCTGGCTGCCGTAGCCGATCACGGCGACCTTGCGGCCCTGGATGATCGACAGATCGGCGTCGTCGTCGTAGAAGATCTCAGCGGGCATCGGGTGCGGTGTCCTCTCTCAGGATTTCGGTCTTCAGGATGTCGGAAGTGTGGCGACGGGAAACGACGGGGTTCAGGCGCTGCGTTCGACCGGGCGCAGCCCGGCGGCGCTGGTGATGGAGCGCGGACCACGGCCGATCGCGACCATGCCCGACTGCACCATCTCCCGGACGCCGTAGGGCTCGAGGACCTTGAGCAGGGCGTCGAGCTTGTCCACGGTCCCGGTCGCCTCGATCGTGACGGCCTCGGTGCCGACGTCGACGACCCGGGCCCGGAACAGCTGTGCCGTCTCCAGCACCTGGCTGCGCACGGATGCGTCGACGCGCACCTTCACCAGCAGCAGTTCGCGCTGCACGACCTGAGCCGACTCCAGCTCGACGATCTTGAGGACGTTGATGAGCTTGTTCAGCTGCTTCGTGACCTGCTCGAGCGGCTGCTCCTCGACGTTGACCACGATCGTCATCCGGGAGATCTCGGCGACCTCGGTCGGCCCGACCGCGAGCGACTCGATGTTGAAGCCGCGCCGGCTGAACAAGCCGGCGACGCGGGCGAGCACGCCGGGCTTGTTCTCCACCAGGACGGACAGCGTGTGCCTGCTCACTACATCACCTCGTCGAATGCGGGCCGCACGTCGCGGGCCGCCAGGATCTCGTCATTGCTCGTACCCGACGGCACCATCGGCCAGACCTGTGCGTCCTGACCGACCACGAACTCGCAGACGACCGGCATGTCGTTGATGCCCATCGCCTTGTCGATCGTCGCGTCGACGTCCTCGCCGCGCTCACACCGCAGTCCCACGCAGCCCATCGCCTCGGCGAGCTTGACGAAGTCGGGCACCCGCACGGTGTTGTCCGCGTGTCCGATCGTGCCGAGCCGGGTGTGGGAGTAGCGCTCCTCGTAGAAGAGTGCCTGCCACTGGCGGACCATGCCGAGGTTGCCGTTGTTGATCAGGGCGACCTTGATCGGGATGCCCTCGATGGCGCAGGTGGCGAGCTCCTGGTTGGTCATCTGGAAGCAGCCGTCGCCGTCGATCGCCCACACCATCGCGTCCGGACGTCCCATCTTGGCGCCCATCGCGGCCGGCACGGCGTAACCCATCGTTCCGAGACCGCCGGAGTTGAGCCAGGTGTAGGGGTTCTCGTAGGAGATGAACTGGGCCGCCCACATCTGGTGCTGGCCGACGCCGGCGACATAGACCGCGTCCGGCCCGGCCAGCTTCCCGAGCCGGTCGATGACGTACTGCGGGGCCAGCTCACCGTCCGCGGGCCACTCGTAGCCGAGCGGGTAGGTGCCCCGCCAGTTGTCGATCTGCGCCCACCAGGCGGACAGGTCGGCGGACGGCGTGGCTTCGCGTTCGGCCTGCACGGCCGGCACCAGCGCCTCGAGCACGTCCTTGCAGTCCCCCACGATCGGCACGTCGGCCGTGCGGTTCTTGGAGATCTCGGCCGGGTCGATGTCGGCGTGGATGACCGCGGCGTCCGGGGCGAAGGTCGAGAGCTTTCCGGTGACGCGGTCGTCGAAGCGGGCGCCGAGGGTGATGAGCAGGTCGGCCTTCTGCAGCGCGGTCACCGCGGTCACCGAGCCGTGCATGCCGGGCATGCCCAGGTGCTGGGGATGGCTGTCCGGGAACGCTCCGCGAGCCATCAGCGTGGTCACGACGGGGATTCCGGTGAGCTCGGCGAGCGCCCGCAGCTCGTCCGCGGCGTGGGCCTTGAGCACGCCGCCGCCGACGTAGAGCACCGGCTGGCGCGCCTGCGTGATGAGCCGGGCGGCTTCGCGGATCTGCTTGCCGTGCGGCCGCAGTCCCGGCCGGTAACCGGGCAGGTCCATCGTCGGTGGCCAGCGGAACGTCGTCTGGGCCTGCTGCACGTCCTTCGGGATGTCGACGAGCACCGGCCCCGGGCGGCCGGAGGAGGCGATGTGGAACGCCTCGGCCAGGATCCGCGGGATGTCGTCGGCCGACTGGACCAGGAAGTTGTGTTTGGTGATCGGCAGGGTGATGCCGCAGATGTCCGCCTCCTGGAAGGCGTCGGTGCCGATCTGCGGCCGGCCGACCTGCCCGGTGATCGCGACGATCGGCACCGAGTCCATGTAGGCGTCGGCGATCGGGGTCACCAGGTTGGTCGCGCCCGGACCGGACGTGGCGATACAGACGCCGACCCGGCCGGTGGCCTGGGCATAGCCGGTCGCGGCGTGCCCGGCCCCCTGCTCGTGCCGCACCAGGACGTGCCGCACGCTCGTGGAGTCGTAGAGCGGGTCGTACGCCGGCAGGATGGCGCCACCCGGGATGCCGAACGCCACATCGACACCGAGGCACTCGAGGGAGTGGACGAGTGCCTGTGCACCGGTGACCTGCCGGGGAGACTGTGCCGGAGAGCTCGAGGCTGTCATGTGGCGACCTTCGAAAGACGGACGGTGGCAACAAAAAACCCCTCGTGCCAAGCACGGAGGGGTGAGCGCGTCGACAGGAGTCGACGCGCTAGCTAAGTACGATGACGCAACGGAGCACGAACGAACCGTACGTCGGGCGACATACGAGGTCAACTCAGCGGGACGACAATCCCGCATTCTGGGACAGCCAGTCGGCCCACGTGACCTGTCCGCGGGCCGCATCCGGCGAGGCGATGTTGCTGCGCATGCGGAACGCCCGGGCGGCCTTGCCCGGGATCGGGACCGGAAGCACGGCGGCACGGCCGCCACCGGCGGCGAGCCAGACCCGGGCCACGCCCCGCAACCCGAGCCGCTCCGGGCCGGCGAATTCGCTCACCGCGCCGGAAGGTCCGGTGGCCGCCCGGTCGGCCAGGTGCCGGGCGACGTCGACCGTCGCGACCGGCTCGATCTCCCAGCCGGCCGGGACGACGCAGACCGGGCCGCGCCTGGCCTTGCCCAGCATCGTCGCGACGAGTGAGTGGAACTGCGAGGCGCGCACGATCGAGTACGGGACACCGGAGCGCGCCACCCGCTGCTCGGCGGTGAGCTTCGCCCGGTAGTAGCCGATCGGATTGCGGTCGATACCGACGATCGAGACGTAGACGAGGTGTTCGACCCCGGCGGCCTTGCAGGCGTCGGCGAGCCGCTCGGTGCCCTCGACGTCGACCGCCTCGGTGTTGTGCTGGTCGGTGGCGGCGTGCACGACCACCCGGCACCCGTCGACGGCCTCGGCGAGGCCCCCGCCGGTGGACAGATCGGCCACCACCCGATCCGTGCCAGGGCGGCGCGAGAGCGCTCGGACGCCGTAGCCCCGCTCACGCAGAGCGGCGACGAGTGCTGGCCCGAGCTGGCCGGTGGCACCCGTGACCAGGGCGTCGGAGGCCGACATCCGCGTCCCCTACCCGCAGACCGCGCCCTGCGCGGCGGATCCGACGAGCTTGGCGTACTTCCCGAGTACGCCGGTCGGGTACCGCGCCGGGGCCGGGCTCCATTCGGACCGGCGGCGGGCCAGCTCGTCGTCGTCGACAAGCAGATCGAGTCGACGGGCCGGCAGGTCCAGCCTGATCGGGTCACCCTCGTGAATCAGCGCGATCGGTCCGCAGTGGGCGGCCTCGGGGGCGACGTGCCCGACGCACAGCCCGGTCGTGCCGCCGGAGAAGCGCCCGTCGGTGAGGAGCAGCACGTCCTTGCCGAGGCCGGCGCCCTTGATCGCGCCGGTGACGGCCAGCATCTCGCGCATCCCCGGTCCACCCTTGGGGCCTTCGTAGCGGATCACGATCACATCGCCCGGCCGCAGCGTGCCCTGCGTGACGGCGTCCATCGCGCCCGCTTCGCCGTCGAAAACCCGGGCCGTTCCCTCGAAGGTGTCGTTGTCGAAGCCGGCACTCTTGACCACCGCGCCCTCCGGAGCGAGCGATCCGGTCAGCACGGTCAGTCCCCCGGTGCGGTGGATCGGGTTGGACATCGACCGGATGATCGTGCCGTCGATGTCCGGCGGCGCGATCTCCGCGAGGTTTTCCGCGATCGTGTGTCCGGTGACCGTGAGGCAGTCGCCGTGCAGCAGCCCGGCATCGAGGAGTGCCTTCATCACCACCGGGACACCGCCGACGCTGTCGACGTCGCTCATCACGTAGCGACCGAACGGCTTGACGTCGGCGAGGTGCGGGGTGCGGTCGCCGATCCGGTTGAAGTCGTCCAGGTCGAGTCGGACGCCGGCTTCGTGGGCGATCGCGAGCAGGTGCAGGACGGCGTTGGTCGAGCCGCCGAGCGCCATCACCACGGTGATCGCGTTTTCGAACGCCTCCTTGGTGAGGATCTGGCGCGCGGTGATTCCGTTGTCGATCAGCGCGACGACCGCCTCGCCGCTGCGCTCGGCGTAGACGTCGCGTCGGGAGTCCGCCGACGGCGGCGCGGCGCTGCCCGGCAGGGACAGCCCCATCGCCTCGGCGGCGCTGGCCATCGTGTTGGCGGTGTACATCCCGCCGCAGGCACCCTCACCGGGGCAGGCGTGGCGCTCGATGTCGTCGAGCTGCTCGCGAGTGATCTTGCCCATGGCGCAGGCTCCGACACCTTCGAAGGCGTCGATGATGGTGAGGTCCCGGCCGTCGAGGTGACCGGGAAGGGTGGTGCCGGCGTAGAGGAAGACCGCGGCCAGATCGAGGCGGGCGGCCGCCATCAGCATGCCGGGCTCGGACTTGTCACAACCGGCGAGCAGGACCATGCCGTCGAGCCGCTCGGCGAAGACGACGGTCTCCACCGAGTCGGCGATCACCTCGCGGCTGACGAGGGAGGCACGCATGCCCTCGTGGCCCATCGAGATGCCGTCCGAGACGGAGATCGTGCCGAATTCCATCGGAAAACCGTCGGCACCCCGGACACCCTCCTTCGCCCGCTGGGCGAGCCGGGAGAGCGACAGGTTGCACGGGGTGATCTCGTTCCAGGACGACGCCACCCCGACCTGCGGCTTTCCCCAGTCGTCGTCGGTCATCCCGACGGCCCGGAGCATCGCTCGCGCGCCGGCACGTTGCATGCCGTCGGTGACTTCGTGACTGCGTGGCTTCCGGTGCTGCTGCTGGGGCACGACGCGTTCCTTGAGTCGACGGGTAGGGCGGCCGGACCTCCGATTCGAGGCGGCAGCCGGGCGGCCAGAGCGGTGCGATCAGCCTAGTGCCCCGGGCGGAGCGGCCCGCACGGCAGGCAGGGGCTGCCCGGTCCGCCGCGGTCGGCCCCCTGCTGCGACCATGAGCAGGTGACCTCGCCCGGCGTACTGCGGCTGCGCACCAACCGCACGGCGCTGCTCGCGGTCCTCTTCCTGGTCTTCGGCGTGACTCCGCTGGCGTTCGTCCGGTCGTGGCTGCTCGTCCTCTACCTCGCTCCCGCTCTCGCGGTGCTGTGGATCTACCGGGTCGGCACCGATGTCGACTCCGACGGCGTCACGGTGCGCGCGCTGCTCGGGGTCCGCAGGGTCGGCTGGGACGGGGTCCGCGGGTTGTCGATGAACGGCGCCCGCAAGGTCCGGCTCGTGCTCTCCGACGGGCAGCTACTTCGGATGCCGCTCGTGCGGGCCCGCGACCTCCCGGCGATCGCCCTGGTGAGCGGCGGGCGGGTGCCCGACGTCACGGCGCGGGCAGGCGACAAACAGGAGCAGCCGTCGCGGGGATCGCCGCCGGCCCAGTAGCCGTCGGCCCAGTAACTCTCGACTCAGTAGCCGTCGACGACGGCGTTGATCAGCGGCTCACCGGCGGCCCACCGCCGGATCTGCTCGCCCACGAGCCCGAACGCCCGGCGCGGAAAGCCGGGGACGGCGCCGCCGACGTGCGGGGTGAGCAGCAGCCCTTCGGCGTCCCACAGGGGGTGTTCGGCCGGCAACGGCTCCGGGTCGGTGACGTCGAGGGCTGCCCGCAACCGGCCGGAGAGCACCTCGGCGGCCAGCGCCTCGGTGTCGGCGACCGGTCCCCGCGCGCCGTTGATGAACAGTGCTCCGTCCTGCATCGCGGCGAAGAACTTCGCGTCGGCGAGTCCCCGGGTGGCGTCGGTGAGCGGGACGATGACGACGACGATGTCGGCGTCGGGCAGCAGTGTCGGCAGCTCGTCGACCGAGTGCACCCCGTCGCGCGGGGTGCGGGCCACCATCGTCACGTCCACATCGAACGGCAGCAGCCGCGACCGAATGCCGTCGCCGATCGCGCCGGCGCCGACGATCAGCGCCCGCTTGCCGGCCAATTCGTCGGTCCGGCTCTGATCCCACTTGTGCGCCTCCTGCGCGCGCACGAACCGGGGAATGTCGCGCAGCGCGGCGAGCAGTACGGCGAGGACCCACTCCGACGTGGAGCTGGTGTGCACACCACGCGCGTCGCACAGCATGACGTGCTCGGGGATTCGTCCGACGTAGGCGTCGGCGCCGGCGGACAGCAGTTGCACCACCTGCAGGTCGGACATCTGGGTCACCGCACTGGACAGCTGCGAGCCGCTCAGGAACGGCGGCACCCAGAACCCGGTGGCCCGGGCGGCCTCCGGCAGGTCACCCGTCCCGTTCCAGACCCCGACCTCGACCTCCGCGGGCACGGTGCCGATCAGCTCGCGGCCGTCGTCGGTGGGGAGGAGCACGTATCGGGTCGCCATGCCGGAAAAACTACCGTCCGCGCCGAGCGGTCGATCGGCCGACCACCGCCCCGTGACCGGTGCCGGTCCCGGCCGGTGGATAACCCCGTGCGGGTCACCGCCGGGCCGTACCCTGGGGCCGCGGGCGCGTGTGAGCTGCGGGGACGACGGAACCGCGCCGCGGCAAGGTCGGGGGACACGACATGGGCGTGGTCCGATGAGGGCCGGGGGCGCACCCGAGGGCCGACGTCTCGCTGTCCGATCGCTGGCGGTGGCCGCCTGTGTCGCGCTTCTCGCGGGATGTGGGCTGTTCGGCGGGCATCCTTCGGCGTCGCGCACCTGGTCCTCGCAGGTGACCGGCCCACCCCCGGCGGTCGACCCGCAGGTGCCCGGCCAGACGCCCGGGCAACCGGGTAACCCCAACCCGGGCAACCCCGGGCTGCCACCGGGCCGGTCCGGCGGGAAGGGCGACCCCAACGTGATCGCCCAGGGACTGGCCGCGCCGTGGGGTCTCGCACTACTCCCCGACGGCTCCGCCCTCGTCGGGGAGCGGGACACCGGCCGGATTCTGCAGGTGCAGCCCAACCCGGAGCCGGTCCACGAGGTCATGGCGATCCATCATCTGGACACCCGGGGCGACGGCGGCCTGCTCGGCATCGCGATCTCACCGGCCTACCAGGAGGACGCACTGGTCTACGCCTACATCAGCACCGCCCGCGACGACCGCATCGTCCGGTTCACCCTCGGCGGCACCCCGACCCCGATATTCACCGGGATCCCCCGGGGACCCGGCGACGACGGCGGACGCATCGCCTTCGGCCCCGACGGCGACCTCTACGTCGGCACCGGTGACGCCGGTCACCCGGCGCTCGCGGGCGACCGGCACAGCCTCGCCGGCAAGGTCCTGCGGATCACCGTCTTCGGCAAGCCCGCGCCGGGCAACCCGGTCCCCGGCTCCCCCGTCTTCGCATCCGGCTTCCACGATGTGCTGGGACTGTGCTGGAACCAGCGCAAGGAGCTGTATGCGACCGACGCGGCCAGCCGTCGGGCCGATGAGGTCGACCTCGTCCGGCCCGGCAAGGACTACGGCTGGCCGCGGGCGGAGGGTTCGGCCCGCCGCCGCGGGCTGGTCGACCCACTCGTCACCCTCACCCCCGCCGAGGCCTCGCCGGGTGGTTGCGCGGTGCTCGGCTACGGCCTCTTCGTCGGTGCACTCACCGGCCAGCGACTGCTGAGCGTGCCGCTCAACACGGCCGGACGACCGGCCGGCGCCGCCCGCAGCCTGCTCACCCGCGTGTACGGGCGGCTGCGGAGCGTCGTGGCGGCGCCGGACGGGGCGCTGTGGGTGACCACGTCCAACCGCGACGGACACGGCCACCCGACCGCTCTCGACGACCGCGTACTGCGCATCCTGCCGCCGTCGGGAACGACCATGTCGCCGCTCTAACCGGGACCGGCCGGAGGTTTTCCCTCGCACGCCCGTCGACTACGGTGACCGGACGTGACCGCCCCCCGCGCATCATCCCGCGACCTGACCAGTGCAGCGCCGGCCCTCACTCCGTGGCTGCAACCGGAGTGCATCGGCGTCAACCGCCTCGCCGGTCGGGCGAGCACGCTCCCCTACCGGACGGCCGACGACGCCCTCGCCGCCACCGCCGAGCAGACCCTCTCGCTGGACGGCCGGTGGTCCTTCCGGCTCGTCGATGCACCGGAAGCGACTCCGGCGGACTTCCCCGACCCGTCGTACGACGTCAGCGGCTGGGACCGGGTCGAGGTCCCCGGCAACTGGACGATGCAGGGCTACGACCGACCGCAGTACACCAACGTCATCATGCCGTTCGAGCCCGACGACCCGCCGCGGCTGCCGGAGCACAACCCGACCGGCCTCTACCGGACCACCGTCGACGTACCGGCCGAGTGGTCCGGTCGGCGGCTCGTGCTGCACTTCGGTGCGGCGACCTCCTGCTACTCGGTGTGGGTCAACGGCATCGCGGTCGGCGTCGGCAAGGACAGCCGGCTGCCGAGCGAATTCGACGTCACGGAGACGCTGCACACCGGCGTCAACACCGTCGCCGTACAGGTGGTCCGCTGGTCGGACGCCTCCTACATCGAGGACCAGGACCAGTGGTGGCAGGCCGGCATCAACCGGTCGGTCGCGCTGCACGCCACCGCTCCGACCCACATCGCCGATGTGGCCGTAGATGGCGGCTACGACGTGGCCACGGGAGCGGGCTCGCTGGGAATCCAGGTGCGCGCCGGGCGGCTGCCGAGTCCACAGTGGACTGTCCGCGCGCAGTTGTACGACGGCGACGGCGCGGTCGGCGCACCGCTGTCGGCCGAGGCGATCGGCGACGGGCGGAGCTGGCCGCGCGACGGGATCGCGACGCTGCGGTCGACGGTCGCCACGGTCCGGCCGTGGTCGGCCGAGCGGCCGACGCTCTACACGGTCGTGGTGTCGTTGCACGATCCGGACGGCACCGAGGTCGAGGCGACCCGGGTGCGGACCGGTTTCCGCAAGGTCGAGGTGCGGGACCGGCAGTTGCTGGTCAACGGCCGGGCCGTCTACATCAAGGGCGTCAACCGGCACGAGCACCACGACCGCCGGGGCAGCGCCGTCGACCGGGAGACGATGCGGCGCGACGTCGCGCTGCTCAAGTCGTTCAACGTGAATGCGGTGCGCTGCTCGCACTACCCGCCCGACCCGTACTTCCTCGACCTGTGTGACGAATACGGCCTCTACGTCGTTGACGAGGCCGACATCGAGAGCCACGCGCACTACGACTCGGTCTGCCGGGATCCGCGTTACGCCGCGGCGTTCCTCGACCGGGGTTCGCGGATGGTGCTGCGCGACCGCAACCACCCGGCGGTGATCCTGTGGTCGCTCGGCAACGAGTCCGGCTACGGGCCCAACCACGACGCGATGGCCGGCTGGATCCGGCACACCGACTCCACCCGCCCGCTGCATTACGAGGGGGCGCTCCGGCGCGGCTGGGACAGCGGGCACGCGTCCAGCGACATCGTCTGCCCGATGTACCCCTCGATCGCCGCCATCGTCGAGTGGGCGCGGACGACCACCGACCACCGCCCTCTGATCATGTGCGAATACGCGCACGCCATGGGCAACTCCTGCGGCAACCTGGCCGACTACTGGGCGGCGATCCGCGCCAACCCCGGACTGCAGGGCGGCTTCATCTGGGAGCTGCTCGACCACGGGATCGCCGTACAGACCGAGGACGGCCGGGACTACTGGGCCTACGGCGGCGACTTCGGTGACGAGCCGAATGACGGGAACTTCTGCTGCGACGGCCTGGTCTGGCCGGATCGCGCGCCGCATCCCGCCATGTGGGAGTGTTCCCGGCTCTTCCAGCCGGTCACGGTGGAGCCGGCGGAGCTGGCCGACCGCAGCGTGCTCGTCGGCAACGACTACGACTTCCTCGACCTGTCCCACCTCAGCGGTGAGTGGGAGATCACGGTCGACGGCGTGGTGACGCAGCAGGGCGCACTGCCGGAACTGTCGACCGCGCCGGGTGAGTACGACCTGGTGACGGTCCCCTACGCCGATCCGGCGGCGCAGCCGGGGCAGGAAGTGCACCTGATGCTGCGGTTCCGCGACCGGCGCGACGACCCGCTGCTCGGCGCGGGCCGGGAGGTGGCGTGGGTGCAGCTGGCGCTGCCGTCCCCGGCTGCGCCCGCGACGACGCCGAACCGCGGAGCGGGGCGGCTCACCGTCACCGAGACCGACGGCGCGATCGTGGTCGACGGGGACCGGGTCCAGGTGTCGGTCGACCGCACCGACGGTCGGCTGGCCGGCTGGCGCGTCGACGGCGTCACGCTGGTCGACGCCGGCCCGCACCCGACCGTCTGGCGGGCACCGACCGACAACGACGCCGGCGCGGCGCAGGCCCGGTGGGCCGAGTGGGGACTGGACCGGGTCGAGCGCAGGGTCGACGACGTCGCGGCGAGCACGTCGGAGGACGGGACCGTGACCGTCGACATCCGGGCCTGGCTCGTCGCGCCCGCGGCGAAGGAGATCGGCCACCACCAACGGATCGTGGTCCGCCCGGACGGCGTACTGGAGATCGAGGACTCCTTCGACGTCGACGCCGAGCTCGACGACCTGCCCCGGCTCGGCGTGACGCTCATGGTCCCGGCCGGGTTCGAGCAGGTGTCGTGGTTCGGCCGCGGCCCGCACGAGTCCTACTGCGACCGCTGGGTCGGTGCTCCGGTCGGCCGATGGGACGGCACCGTCGACGGGCAGTACGTGCCCTACGTGCGGCCGCAGGAGCACGGCAACAAGACCGAGGTGCGGTGGCTGGCCTGTCGGCGCGACGACGGCGCCGGCGTCCTCGCCAGCGCGGTACGGCCGTTCGAGGCCAAGGTGAGCCACTTCTCCGACGCCACGGTCACCGCCGCCCGGCACACGGTCGATCTCGTCCGCGACGACGCCGTGCACCTGTCGCTCGACGTCCGCCAGCGCGGGCTCGGGGGTGCCAGCTGCGGACCGGACACGTTGTCGGCGTACCGGATCCCGACCGGCGTCCACCGCCTCGCCTACCGGCTGGCCCCGCTCGCTGCCGGCGACGACCCCGCCCGCCGGCACCGCGACCTGGCCGGGTGATCCGACCCGGCGGACGCGACGTCAGGCGTCGACGCCGAGCCGGGTGAGGATCAGCTGGCGTACGACGGTGGCGTCGGCCTGCCCGCGGGTGGCCTTCATCACCGCTCCGACGAGCGCGCCGGCGGCCGCGACCTTGCCGCCGCGGATCTTGTCCGCGACGTCGGGCTGGCCCGCGATGGCCGCGTCGACCGCGGCGCCGAGCGCGTCGGTGTCGGTGACCCGGCGTAGTCCGCGCTCGATGACCACCTCGTCGGGGTCACGGCCGGTCTCGAGCACCCCGTCGACGACCTGGCGGGCCAGCCCGGTGGACAGCGACCCGTCGGAGATCAGCTCGATCACCCGGGCGACCTGGTCGGGCGTGATGGTCAGCTCCGCCGGTTCGATCTCGGTGGCGTTGGCCTTCTGCGCGAGATAGCCCAGCCACCAGTTGCGCGCGTCGTCGATCGACGCGCCCGCGGTCACGGTCGCGGCGACGAGGTCGACGACGCCGGCGTTGGCCATCGCCTGCATGTGCTCCGGCGTCGCGCCGAGCTCGGCGCCGAGCCGGGCCCGCAGAGTGGCCGGGAGCTCCGGCAGCTCAGCGCGGATCTTCTCCACCACAGCCGGATCGGGGGCCAGCGGCACGAGGTCGGGCTCCGGCAGATAGCGGTAGTCCGTGGCCTCCTCCTTGCTCCGGCCGGAGGTCGTCTCCCCGCTCTCTTCGTGGAAGTGCCGGGTCTCCTGGACGATCCGCTCGCCCGCGTCGAGGACCGCCGCCTGGCGGAGCATCTCGAACCGCACCGCGCGCTCGACCGAGCGCAGCGAGTTGACGTTCTTCGTCTCGGTCCGGGTGCCCCACTCCGCCCCGCGCGCCGCAAGAGAGGTGTTGACGTCACAGCGCAGGCTGCCCTGCTCCATGCGGACGTCGGAGACGTCGAGGGAGCGCAGGATGTCGCGCAGCTCGGTGACGTAGGTGCGGGCGACCTGCGGAGCATGGTCACCGATGTCGGGTATCGGCTTGGTGACGATCTCGACGAGCGGGATGCCGGCCCGGTTGTAGTCGACGAGGGAGTGCGTCGCGCCGTGGATCCGCCCGGTCGCGCCGCCGACGTGCAGCGACTTGCCGGTGTCCTCCTCCATGTGCACCCGCTCGATCCCGATGCGGTAGGTCGTTCCCTCGACGTCGACGTCGACCCACCCGTCGGTGCACAGCGGCTCGTCGTACTGGCTGATCTGGTAGTTCTTCGGCATGTCGGGGTAGAAGTAGTTCTTCCGGGCGAACCGGCACCACGTCGCGACCGAGCAGTGCAGCGCCAGCCCGATGCGCATGGCGTAGTCGACCGCCGTGGCGTTGATCACCGGCAGGCTGCCCGGCAGCCCGAGGCAGACCGGGCAGGTCTGGGTGTTGGGCTCGGCGCCGAACGTCGTCGAGCAGCCGCAGAACATCTTCGATGCGGTGCCCAGTTCGACGTGCGTCTCCAGCCCGATCACCGGCTCGTAGCGGGCGTTGACGTCGTCGTACGTCGGGAGGGTGAGAGTCATGACGCCTTCCGGGCCCGGGTCAGCGACACGACGGCGAAGACCGCAGCGCAGACGACGACGGTGACGACGAGGGCGGAGGTCGCGGCCTCGGCGGAGGACAGGATGACGCCGACACCGACCGAGACGAGGAAGCCCATGATGAAGATCACGAGGGTGACTTCGCGCGCACTGACCAGACGCGTCGGGCGCTTGCCCCGGGGCCCGTTCTCCGGCATCGCGCTCACAGTGCGGGCGCCTCGTCGAGCAGGGGGTGGCCGCGGGTGGCGTCGGCCGCGGTCTCGAACGCGGCCCCGACGAAGTAGCACCGGTCGTCGGCCTGCGCCGGCGCCATGATCTGCAGTCCCACCGGCAGGCCCTCGGACCGGCCGCAGGGGACGGAGATCGCCGGTACGCCGGCCAGCGACGCCGGCAGGGTGGCGAGGTCGGCGGCGTACATGGCCATCGGGTCGTCGATCCGCTCACCGATCGGGAACGCCACCGTCGGCGTCGTCGGCGACACGAGCACGTCGCAGTCCTCGAAGGCGGCGTCGAAGTCACGGCTGATGAGGGTGCGGACCTTCTGCGCCTGGCCGTAGTAGGCGTCGTAGTAGCCGGCGGAGAGCGCGTAGGTGCCGAGGATGATCCGGCGCTTGACCTCCGCACCGAAGCCCGCGTCGCGGGTCATCGACATGACCTCTTCGAGGCTCGCCTGCCCGTCGTCGCCGACCCGCAGGCCGTAGCGCACCCCGTCGAAGCGGGCCAGGTTGGACGATGCCTCGCTGGGCGCGATCAGGTAGTAGGCCGGAAGGCCGTAGCCGAAGTGCGGGCAGGACACCTCGCGGACCGAGGCGCCGAGCGACTCGAGCACCGCCACCGCCTCGGTGAACCGCTGGGTGACGGCCGGCTGGTAGCCGTCGCCGCCGAGCTCGGTGACGACGCCGACCCGGACGCCGGACAGGTCGCCGGCCGCACCGCGCCGGGCGGCGTCGGCCAGCGCCGGAAGCGGGGCGTCGATGCTGGTGGAGTCGGCCGGGTCGTGACCGCCGATCACCTCGTGCAGCAGCGCGGCGTCGAGGACCGTGCGGGCGAGCGGGCCGGCCTGGTCGAGGCTGCTGGAGAAGGCCACCAGGCCGTAGCGGGACACCCCGCCGTAGGTCGGCTTGTGTCCGACCAGGCCGCAGACCGCGGCCGGCTGCCGGATCGAACCGCCGGTGTCGGTGCCGATGCCCAACGGTGCTTCGTAGGCGGCGACCGCCGCGGACGAGCCGCCCGAGGAGCCGCCCGGCACGCGGGCCAGGTCCCACGGGTTGTGGCTCGGCCCGAACGCGGAGTTCTCCGTCGAGGAGCCCATCGCGAACTCGTCCATGTTGGACTTGCCGAGCACGACGACGCCCGCGGCGCGGAGCTTGGTCGTGATCGTGGCGTCGTACGGCGGGATCCAGCCGTCGAGGATGCGCGACCCGCAGGTCGTGGGCAGCCCGGCGGTGACGATCACGTCCTTGAGTGCGAGCGGTACGCCGGCCAGCGGTCCGGCCGACTCACCGGCCGCACGCCGCTCGTCGACGATCTTGGCGGCGGCGAGCGCGCCGTCGGCGTCGACGTGCAGGAAGGCGTGCACCCGATCGTCGACCACCGAGATCCGGTCGAGGTGGCCTTGGGCGACCTCGACGGCGGACACGTCGCCGCTCGCGATCGCGGCGGCGGTCTCGGCCGCGGTGGCTCGGATCAGGTCGGGCACCCGGGTCAGCCTTCCTCGTCGAGGATGCGCGGCACCCGGAAGCGGTGGTCCTCGACCGCCGGCGCGGCCGCGAGGACGGCGTCGCGCGGGAGCGACGGCGTGACGACGTCGGGTCGCGCGACGTTGGTCAACGGCACGACGTGCGACGTCGGGGGTATGTCGGCGGCGGCGACCTCGCCGACCCGGGCGACCGCCCCGAGGATCACGTCGAGCTGGCCGGCGAAGACGTCCAGCTCCTCGTCGGTGACGGCGAGCCGGGCGAGCCGGGCGAGGTTGGCCACCTCGTCACGGGTGATGCCTGCGGGGTCGGGCATGGGCCCGAGTCTACGGCGGGCCCGACGACGACCTTTCACCCACGGCAGCGCGGCCCGGAGCGGCCAGGCAGGATAGGAACCATGAGTAGCACCTCCTCGCCGCTGCCGTCCGGCATCGCCGCGTGGGTGGCCGGTGCCCGGCCCCGCACGTTGCCGGCCTCGGTGGTCCCGGTGCTGGTCGGCAGCGGCGTGGCCGCGACGGCCGGCCCGTTGGCCTGGTGGCGCGCCGCGGCCGCGCTGGTCGTGTCGCTCGCCCTGCAGATCGGGGTCAACTACTCCAATGACTACAGCGACGGGATCCGCGGCACCGACACCGACCGGGTCGGCCCGGTGCGGCTGACCGCCTCCGGCCTCGCGTCACCGCGACGGGTGCTCGCCGGCGCGCTGGTGTCCTTCGCCGTCGCCGGCGGGGTCGGCCTGACCCTGGCCGCGGTCACGTCGTGGTGGCTGGTCCTGGTCGGGGCGGCCAGCATCGCCGCGGCCTGGTTCTACACCGGCGGCTCCCGGCCCTACGGCTACCGCGGGCTCGGCGATCTCGCGGTGTTCGTTTTCTTCGGTCTGGTCGCCGTCGTCGGCACGGCGTACGTCGCGTCCACACCGCCGCACGTGAGCGCGCTCGCCGTGGTCTGCGCCGTACCGTGCGGCCTCCTGGCGGTGGCCGTTCTGGTCGCCAACAACCTCCGGGACATCCCCCGCGACCGGGAGGTCGGCAAACGCACGCTGGCCGTGCTGCTCGGCGACCGGCGTACCCGGATCGGATACGTCGCGTGCATCGTCGTCGCCTTCGGCTTCGTCATCGCCGCGGCGGTGCTCCACCCGTGGGCGGCGGTCGGCCTGCTCGCGATACCTGTCGCGGTGAATCCGGTGCGCCGGGTCATGCGCGGTGACACCGGTCGGGATCTGGTCGCGACACTGGTCGCGACCGGCCAGCTGGAGCTGGCGTTCGGCATCCTGCTGACCATCGGTCTGGTGCTCTAGCGGTGGTCTCGACGTTCCTGCTGCGGGTCGTGATCCCCGACCGGCCCGGGATGCTCGGCGCAGTCGCGAGCGCGCTCGGGTCGGTCGACGCCGACATCATCAGCCTCGACGTCGTCGAGCGGACACAGGGAGGCGCGGTCGACGACCTCGTCGTCGAGCTTCCCGACGGGCGGTTGCCGGACACCCTGGTGAGTGCGGCCAGAGCCGTCGCGGACGTACGGGTCGAGTCGATCCGGGTCTATGCCGGCGCGCTGGACACCCAGCGCGAGCTGGAGCTGATCGAGGCGATGACCGACGATCCGTCGCGGGCGGTCGCCCAACTCGTCGCCGGCGTCCCGCGGATCTTCCGGGCCGGCTGGTGCGTGGTGGTCCGGCGTACCGGTGCCGATCAGGCCGTGGTCGAGGTGGTGAGCAAGCCGGCGCCGGCCGACCCGGGCAAGGTCCTCGACGGTTTCGGCCCGATGTCCTTCGACCGGGCCCGCATCCTCGACCCGGACACCGACCTGTTGCCGGACTCGTTCGTCGCGATGGAGACCGACCTGATGGCCGTCCCGTTCGACGGGTCCGGGCACGTGCTCGTCGTCGGCCGGCCGGGCGGGCCGGCGTTCCGGCCCAGCGAGGTGGCCCGGCTGGCCCACCTCGCCGGCATCGGCCTGACCATCAGCGACGGGCGCTGCGCGCTCTGACGGTGCGGCGTCAGCTGTTGGTGTTGCCGGCCGACCAGGTCGACCACGGCACCGACCAGTCGCCGTAGGTGTCGTAGACCGGCAGTTGCGGACCGCCGGAGTTGGAGACCTCGACCACGTCGCCGGGTCCGAAGTGCGCGTAGAACCACTGGGCGTTGGGCACCGAGAGGTTCACGCAGCCGTGGGAGACGTTGGAGGCTCCCTGCTGGCCCGTCGACCACGGCGCGGCGTGCACGAACTCGCCGTCGTTGGAGATCCGCTCGTCCCAGAAGACCGATTCCCGGTAGTAGCCGGGCTGGCCCTTCTTCACGCCGTACGTCGCCGAGTCCATGATCACCTTCTGAGACTTCTCGGAGATCACGTGGATACCGGTGTGGGTCGGCGTGTGCGTGGTGCCCAGGCTGATCGCCATGTTCCGCACGAGCTTGCCGTTGTGGAAGACCCACATCCGCTTGGTCGCGCCGTTGGCCTTCGCGACCCACGAGTCGTGCACGCGCAGCGTCAGATCGCGGTCGGTTTGGCCGTAGACGCCGTCGCCGAGATCGACGCCGTAGATGGCGGCGTGCATTTTGATCGTCGTCCCGGGCTGCCAGTACTTCTCCGGGCGATAGTGGACCTCGGTGTTGGAGATCCAGTACCACGCCCCGGCTTGCGCCGGTGTGGACGTGACCTGGAGCCGCTTCTGGGTCGCTGCCTTGTCGGCGATGGGGTGGTCGAACCGGACGACGATCGGCTGGCCGACCCCGACGTCGGTCTCACTCGGCGGCGGGATGAACGACGGATAGGCCTGCGCCTGCGGCGAGAGGGTGTGCACCGTCCCGGTCCGGTGCACGGCGCCGCCGGTCTTCGCGACGGCGTCGGCGCTGACCGCATAGGCCTTGGCGTAACCGAGCGGCTCGTTGGTCGACCACGTGGTCTTGTCCGCGCCGTAGGCGCCGCTGACCTGCTTGCCCTGGGGGCTGGTGACCACGACGGACTTGAGCGTGCCCTTGTCGACCTTCACCACGATGGGGTCGGTCGGGTTCATCGGGGCGTTCTGCGGGCTGATGCTCACGTCCGCGGCCGGCTTCGGGGAGGGCGTCGGAGACGCGGAGGCCTTGTGGTCGGCCGGCTTGTTCTGCGACTGGTTCCCGGAGCTCTTCTGGGAACCGGAAGCTTTGTTGCCGGACGAGCCGCTGGAGCATCCGGCGAGAGCGAGGGCGGCGGCCGCGGCTACTGCCGCACCGGTCACCAACGCGCGTCGTTTCGTCCGGAACGCTCGTCTCATACAGCTACTCCCTGCTCTGATCGTCGACCCCGAAGGTGACGGGGCCCCCGCCCACGAGAACCATGTCTCGCACGCTGAGCCGTGGCTACGACGATGCCGTCTGTGACCTATACCCGACTCGTCCCCGACGATACCTGGGCGCGCAGATCTACCTTTCGGCCGTGCCCGGAGTTACCGCACGACCACGCTCAGGACTCGACGTGGGCGGCCTCGCGCGCGGCATCCGGCCCTTGCTCGAGCAGTACGGCGAAGCCGGCGTCGTCCAGGATCGGGACCTTCAGCGTGAGCGCCTTGTCGTATTTCGAGCCGGGGCTCTCACCGGCGACGACGAAGTCGGTCTTCTTCGACACCGATCCGGTCACCTTCCCGCCACGCGACTGCACCGCCTCGGTCGCCGAGTCGCGGCTGTGGTCGACGAGGCTTCCGGTGACGACGATCGTGATCCCCTCGAGCGGTCGAGGACCCTCCTCGCCGCCCGTCTCGGTGAGCTCCACGCCGGCCGAACGCCATTTCTGGACGACATCGCGATGCCAGTCGACCGCGAACCAGTCGACCACCGCCTGCCCGATCGTCGGCCCCACTCCCTCGACGGCGGCCAACTCCTCGACCGACGCCTCGGCGATCCGATCGACCGAGCGGAGCTCGCGCGCCAGAGCCTGCGCGGCCGTCGGACCGACGTGGCGGATCGACAGCCCGACGATGACGCGCCAGAGCGGGCGGTGCTTCGCCTGCTCGAGGTTGTCCAGCAGCTTCAGGGCGTTGGCGGACAGGCCGCCGTCCTTGCGGGTGAAGAAGTCGGCCTCGGCGAGCCGGTCGGCGGTGAGCTGGAAGACGTCGCCCTCGTCCTGCAGCAGACCGGATTCGAGCAGCGCGACCGCGGCTTCGTAGCCGAGCACCTCGATGTCGAACGCGCCCCGCCCGGCCAGGTGAAACACCCGCTCCCGCAGCTGCGCGGGGCACGACCGCGCATTGGGGCAGCGGATGTCGACGTCGCTCTCCCGCTCGCGGCGCAGCGTCGTACCGCACTCCGGGCACTGCGTCGGCATCACGAATTCGCGCTCGGAACCGTTGCGCAGGTCGACCACCGGGCCGACGATCTCCGGGATCACGTCGCCGGCCTTGCGCAGCACGACGGTGTCGCCGATCAGCACTCCCTTGCGGCGTACCTCGTCGGCGTTGTGCAGCGTGGCGAGCTCCACCGTCGACCCGGCGACCTTCACCGGATCCATCCGGCCGAACGGGGTCACCCGCCCGGTGCGGCCGACGTTGACCTGGATGTCGAGCAGCTTGGTGGTGACCTCCTCGGGAGGGTATTTGAAGGCGATCGCCCACCGGGGTGCGCGCGAGGTCGAGCCGAGCTGACGTTGCACCGCGATCTCGTCGACCTTCACGACGATCCCGTCGATCTCGTGCTCCACCGAGTGCCGGTGCTCGCCGAAGTAGGCGATGCGCTCCCGCACCTGGTCGAGGGTGTCGACCACGCGATAGTGGTCGCTCACCGGGAGCCCCCAGGCGCGCATCAGGTCGTACCACTCCGACTGCCGCACCGGCTCGACCCCACGGTGCGCTCCGACGCCGTGCAGCACCATCCGCAGCGGGCGGGTCGCGGTCACCCGAGGGTCCTTCTGCCGCAGTGACCCGGCGGCGGCGTTGCGCGCGTTGGCGAACGGCGCCTTTCCGGACTCCACGAGGGCGGCGTTGAGATCGGCGAACCGCTCGGTCGGGAAGTAGACCTCGCCGCGCACCTCGAGCAGCTCCGGAATCGGGTGGTCGCGGTCGCCGGTCAACTCGGTCGGCACGTCGTCGATGGTGCGGATATTGGGAGTGACGTCTTCGCCGGTGCGGCCGTCGCCCCGGGTGGCCGCTCGCACGAGTCGGCCCTTCTCATAGACCAGGTCGACCGCCAGCCCGTCGACCTTCAGCTCACAGAGATAGGTCGTGCTGGCGCTGGTCTCCCGCTCCACCCGGGCCGCCCAGGCGTCGAGCTCCTCGTCGGAGAAGGCGTTGTCGAGACTGAGCAGCCGCTCGAGGTGGGTGACCGGGGTGAAGAGGGTCGAGTAGGTGCCGGCCACCCGCTGGGTGGGCGAACTCGGGGTCCGCAGGGACGGGTGGTGCTCCTCGATCTGCTCGAGCTCGCGCAAGAGGAGGTCGTATTCGGCGTCGCTCACCGTCGGGGCGTCGAGCACGTAGTAGCGGTAGGCGTGGTCGTCGAGCTCGCGGGAGATCACGGCGTGCCGCTCCCGCACCTCCGCCGGCGGCTCGCCCTCGGCGGCGACCACCCCTTCGACCTCGGTCACGACCGGCCTCTCCTTACGTCCTCGGTGCGCGCCTCGCGGCTGCCACCGGCCTCTTGGCGCAGAGTAGCGAGCCGCACCGACATCCGGCGGCGCGATGGCGACGGACATTGACCCTCACCCCACCGGTATGCCGCGCCACGGCGCGGGCTCGATGGTCGCGGCGACGACCGCCAGGAACGTCTCGGCGTCACGCAGCAGATCGTCGGCGTCCCGTTGCGTGACTACCCCGGTCGCACCCGCCTCGGCCGCCTGACGCGTCGCCGCCCCGGCGGCGAAGAAGGCGGCCCATTCCGTCAGCTCCGGGGCAAGCGCGCCGAGCAGCGCCCACGCACTCACCGGTCGCCGCGGGCGGCCGGCACCGGCATGGGCGCGCGAGGCGAGCACCGCCGCGGCTCCCCGCAGGGCGGCGAGGTGGGCGGCGACATAGCGCTCGGCCGGGCGCTGTGCGGCCGCTGCCTCAACGAGGCAGGTCTGCGCAAGATCCAGCATGGTGACCGACGACCGTGACGGCGGCGGTCGCAGGCGGGTCGGACTCATCTCGGCACCCTCCCCGGGGACGCGGTGTTCGAACATGTGTTCGAAGATTAGCGCTCCCCGAACCACCCGCGCAACCGTCGTCCCCAGCGTTCGGCGGCGCCCCAGGCGGCGCTTGATTCCGCGTCAACGTCACGTTGAGGCGGATAGAGCGCTTGAACGTGCCGTTCAAGCGGAATGGGGGTGCCCAAACGTTCAGCATCAACGTGACGTTGATGCCGCTAGGGGGCTTGAACGTCACGTTCAAGCCGAATGCTGGGCCGCGGCTCCGTCAGCCCGTCGACATCGTGCGCCGTACTCGCATCCCCGGGGCAGATCGGCGAGTAGCACGCACGATGTCGGCCCAACCTGCCGCGTACGCCGACGCACGCCCTCCATTCCGCGTCAACGTCACGTTGAGGCGGATAGAGCGCTTGAACGTGCCGTTCAAGCGGAATGGGGGGCGCGCTGGGAGCGGCGAGGTCAGGCGTCGTCTGGGTGCGGGTGGACCCGCTGGGGGGCGCCTTGGCGGTCCTCGCGGCCCGGCCACCCGACCCGGTAGAGGCAGGTGTCGCAGCCCATCCGGATGTCGCCCGCGATGGCCTCCCGGTAGCGCTCGAGTACCACTTCCGCGGCCTCCGGGGTGTCGGCGAGCTCCTCGGTGACCGTGGCCACGTCGAGGCCGGCGGTGGCCTTGTCGAGCAGTCTCCCGGGGGCGAGGGCGTACGCCGCGACGGCGACCTCGTCGTAGCCGAGCCGCCGGAGCCGGTCGACGGCCTCGGCGACCGTCGGCGTGGTCGCCGAGGCAAACCCCGCCTCGACCGGGGCCGAAGCGCGGCGCCACTCCCACAGCCGACGGGCGTCGGCGACGACGTCGGCGTTGGCGTCCGGATCGGCCGAGCCCACCGCCGCCAGCACCACCGCCGTACGCCGGTCCACGCCGGCCTCGTCGAGGCGCCGGTCCAGGGCGGCGAGCAGGCCGGGATGGGGCGCCAGCGGCCGGGCCTGGTGCAGGTGCCGGTCCGGCCGCCGGGCGGCCCGCACCGCCGCGGCCACGTCGCCCTTCGTGTGGGACGCCGCGGTGAGCAGCAACGGGACCACCACCGTCGGCCGCGTCGACAGGTCCTCCAGGGCGCGGGTGACCGACGGCGACGTGTGGTCGACGTAGGACAGCCGTACGTCGACCTCCGGCGCGCCCGCGCGGACCCGTTCGATCAGCCGGTCCAGCGCCGGTGCCGCCCGCTCGTCCCGAGATCCGTGGGCGACCGCGAGCAGCACCGGATCGGTCATCCGACCGTCCGGGCCAGCCGGACCACCTCACCGACGACCACCACGGCCGGCGACCCCATTCCGGCCTGGCGTACGTCGGCGGCCAGCGAGCCGAGCGTCGACGTGAGCGTGCGCTGGGCGGGCGTCGTCGCCTCTTGGACCACCGCGGCCGGGGTGTCGGCCGACCGGCCGTGCCCGATCAGGGTCTGGCACACCGACTCGAGCCGCTCCATCGCCATCAGCAGCACCAGGGTCGCCGGGCCGGACGCCAGCGCCGCCCAGTCGACCGTCGATCCGGTGTGGGTGGGATCCAGATGCGCCGACACGACGGCGAAGTCGGCGGCGATCCCGCGGTGGGTCAGCGGGATACCGGCCATCGCCGGACCGGCGAGAGCCGACGTGACCCCGGGGACGACGTGCACCGGCACGCCCGCCTCGGTGCACGCGGCGACCTCCTCGCCGCCCCGGCCGAGCACGAACGGGTCGCCGCCCTTGAGCCGCACCACGTGCAGACCGCGCCCGGCCCGGTCGACCAGCAGCTCGTTGATCTCCTGCTGGGTCGCCCCGTGTCGGTAGGGCGCCTTGCCTACGTCGATCACCTCGACGTCGTCGTCGACCGTGTCGAGCAGGCCGCGGGGCGCCAGCCGGTCGACGACCAGCACGTCGGCGTCGGCCACCAGCGCGCGCCCCTCGACCGTGATCAGACCGGGGTCGCCGGGTCCTCCCCCGACGAGCGTGACCCGGCCGGCACCCTCCCGACGGGACCGGCGGACGGGCAGCTCGGAGCGGTCGAGCAGGGTCGAGATCCGGTTGCGGATACGGACGGAGCGGACCGGGTCGTCGGAGGACACGGCGACGACCACCTCGCCGGAGCGGGCGACGGCCGGTGTGCGGGCGGTCCCGTCCGGCGCGGCGTCGGCCCGCACGCAGGGAATCTGCCGCTGCTCGGCCGCGGCGGCGACCTCGGCGTTGACGGCGGGATCGTCGGTGCAGGCGTGCGCCATCCACGCCCCGTCGAGGTCACCGTCGACGTAGGAGCGCCGGTGCACGGTGACGTCGGCGTCGAAGTGACCCGTGACGACGGGTGCCACGACGTGTACGTCGGCGCCCGCGTCGCGCAGCCCGGCGACCCGCCGCTCGGCGACCGGCCCGGCCCCGACGACGACGACCCGGCGGCCGGTCAGGTCGAGGACGACCGGGTAGCCCACGCTCACCGGGCACCGCCGATCGGGCCGCCTGCGACGGTCTCCGCCGGCGTCGGGATGATGGTCATGAGGCTCTCCTGGTCTGCTGGTCGGTCCTCGTGGCGTCGAGTCGTGAGGGGCGACGTACCCGGGTCCGGCGCCTGCAGACGAGGCGAGATGGTGCGACGGGAGAGGCGCCGACCCGATTCAGTCGGACGGACAGACCGCGCTGGCGACCCGCTGCAGATCGACATGCAGGCGAGCGACGAGCACCGCGGTCGCAGACATGCAGCACAGGATCGCACAGGTCGGCAACATCGGTCGACAGACAGGGTGTGCGAACCGAGTGATCATGTGCGATCCTAGTCGGCGTGACGGACCGCGGTGTACCTCTCGTCGCGAGGCTGCATGTCGATCTGCAGCACGCGATCAGCGCCGCCTGTCCGGTGTCCATCTGACACCGCAGACCCTGACCAGCAGGCGTACTGACGCAGCGCCGCGCAGGAGCGTCACAACCGCGAGGTAACCGATGCCAACGACAGCACAGGGCCAGTGGGCGCTGGGCCACCGCGAGCCGCTCAACGCCAGCGAACGAGTGAAGCGGGACGACGACGGCCTCGCCGTGAGGCAGCGGATCATCGACGTCTACTCGAAGAACGGCTTCGGCAGCATCGATCCCGCCGACCTCAGCCAGCGATTCCGCTGGTACGGCCTCTACACCCAGCGGGCCGCCGGGATCCCCGGTCGCCGGACCGCCGTACTCGAGCCGCACGAGCTCGAAGACGAATTCTTCATGCTGCGGATCCGCATCGACGGGGGCCGGCTCTCGTCCCGGCAGCTGTCCACCGTGGCCGGAATCGCCAAGGAGTACGGCCGCGACGTGGCCGACGTCACAGACCGGCAGAACGTGCAGCTGCACTGGATCCGGATCGAGGACGTGCCCGAGATCTGGCGGCGGCTCGAGGCGGTCGGGCTGTCCACCACCGAGGCGTGCGGTGACACGCCCCGGGTGATGCTCGGCTGTCCGCTCGCCGGGGTGGCCGAGGACGAGCTCCTCGACCCTTCCGGGCAGCTCGCCGAGCTGGCCGACCTGGTCGTCGGCGACCCCGAATACTCCAACCTGCCGCGCAAGTACAAGACCTCGGTCTCCGGTTGCGGCCGGCACTGCACCAACCACGAGATCAACGACGTCGCCTTCGTCGGCGTGACCGGTCCGGACGGCGTTGCCGGCTACGACCTGTGGGTCGGTGGCGGGCTGTCGACCAATCCGCGGTTCGGTGTCCGGCTGGGAGCGTTCGTGCCGGTCGAGCGGCTGGTGGAGACCTGGCGAGGCGTGACCGCCGTCTTCCGCGACTACGGCTACCGCAAGTCGCGCAACCGGGCCCGGCTGAAGTTCCTCATGGCCGACTGGGGCCCGGAGAAGTTCCGCGAGATCCTCGAGTCGGACTACCTCGACTCCCCGCTCCAGGACGGCCCACCACCCGCGGCTCCGACCGGCCCGCGCGACCACCTCGGCGTGCAGCGTCAGTCCGACGGGCGCTTCTCCGTGGGTTTCGCGCTGCGGTCCGGCCGCACCAACGGCACGCAGCTCTCCCGTATCGCCGACCTCGCACACGAGTACGGCGGCGGCCGGGTGAACACCACCGCGCAGCAGCAGCTGGTGGTTCTCGACGTAGCCGAGGAGCAGGTCGAGGCACTCGTCACCGCTCTGGAGGGTGAGGGGCTCGCCGTCCGGCCGAGTGCGTTCCGGCGCGGCACGATCGCCTGCACGGGCATCGAGTTCTGCAAGCTGGCGCTCGTGGAGACGAAGGGCCGCGCCAGCTGGCTGGTCGACGAGCTCGAACGCCGGATGCCGGACTTCGACACGCCGGTGACCATCAACGTCAACGGCTGCCCGAACTCCTGCGCCCGTTTCCAGGTCGCCGACATCGGCCTCAAGGGAATGGTGATGCGAGGGAATAACGGCGAGGACGTCGATGGTTTCCAGATACACCTGGGCGGACAACTCGGGGCGGATCCGACACTCGGTCGGAAGTTCCGGGGACTGCGGGTCGCCGCCAGCGATACCGCGGATTACGTCGAGCGAGTGCTGAGGGGCTATCAAGAACGCTGCAAAGGTGACGAATCGTTCGCCGATTACGTCGCCCGCGCGGATGAGGAGTGGCTGGCGTGACGAGCCGGGTTTCCCACGCTCCGCCGTTTTACTGTCCATACTGCGGAGAGGAAGACATCCGACCCAGTCGCGACGAAGAGAGTGGCGATGAGGCCGGAGTCTGGCGGTGCGCGGCATGCCGTCGGGCCTGGCGGCTACGGTTCCTGGGTTTGACGACTAAGGAGGCATCGTGAGTGCTCCCGACTATGAGCACGCACGGCTCGTGTCGCTGGTAGAGGCGGCGGGGCCGGAGTTGGAAGACGCACATCCCCTCGACGTGCTGCGCTGGGCCTCCGACGAATTCGGCGACCGTCTGTGCATCACCTCCTCGATGGCCGATGCCGTGCTCTCCCACCTCGCGTCGCGCGCCCGCCCCGGGATCCACGTCGTCTTCCTCGACACCGGCTACCACTTCGCCGAGACGATCGGCACCCGCGACGCCGTGGCGTCGACGATGCCGGTGACCGTCCTGTCGGTGAAGCCGTCCCAGACCGTCGCCGAGCAGGACGCCGAATACGGCCCACGGCTGTATGAGCGCAACCCCGACCAGTGCTGCGCGATGCGCAAGGTGCGGCCGTTGGAGGCCGCGCTGTCCTCCTACCACGCCTGGGGTTCCGGCGTACGACGCGACGAGTCGCCGAGCCGCGCTGACACTCCGGTCGTGGCGTGGGACGCGAAGCGCAGCATGGTGAAGATCAACCCGCTCGCGACTTGGACACAGGACGACGTCGACGCCTACGCCACAGAGCACGGCGTGCTGATCAATCCGCTGATCGACGCCGGCTACACCTCGGTCGGCTGCGCACCGTGCACCCGCGCCGTCAAGCCCGGCGAAGACGCCCGGGCCGGTCGTTGGGCCGGCCGCGACAAGGTGGAGTGCGGGCTGCACGTCTGACCTGCCGCCGCACGGCGGAGACGGGCGCGACAGGATGGGACACATGGCGAACAACCCGGTGTCCCCGCGTCCGGTGCATGCCAACACCCGACGGGTCGTTGAGGCGCTCGCCGCCGCAGGCGCCGACACCAACTTCCGCACCCTGCCGGATCAGGCCACGACAGCGGCGTCGGCCGCCGCGCAACTCGGCATCGAGGTAGGTGCCATCGCCAACAGTCTGGTCTTCGACGCCGACGGCGCGCCCTTGCTGGTCCTGACCAGCGGCGCCCACCGGGTCGACACCGACCGGGTCGCCCGCCTCCTCGAGGTGGCCCGGATCCGGCGCGCCACACCCGATTTCGTGCGCGCCGCCACCGGCCAGGCCATCGGCGGCGTGGCCCCGGTGGGGCACCCGGCGCCGGTCCGCACCCTCATCGACACGGCGTTGCAGCAGTATCCGACCGTGTGGGCGGCCGCCGGTACGCCGCACACGGTGTTCCCCACGAGCTATGACGAGCTGGTCCGCATCACCGGCGGCACACCGGCCGAAGTCGGCGACTGACCGATGGAGTCGTCGGAACAGGAGCCGGTCACGATCGTCCGGTGGGGTGCGGCGGACCTGCGTCGGCGGCTCGACGAAGCGATGGCCGTCTACACGACCGCGATGGGCTACCCCGCCGAGACCGGGCGGTCCCGGGCCGGCTTCACCGCGGCGCACACCAGCCGGTCCGGGTTCCGCTGCACCGCCGCGATCGCCGGCGACGTTCTGGCCGGGTTCGGCTACGGATACACCAGCCAGACCGGGCAGTGGTGGCACGACCAGGTCAACGGCGCGCTCGACCGCGACATCGCGGCGCGCTGGTTCGTCGACTGCTTCGAGCTGTGCGAGCTGCACGTCCTCCCGGTGTGGCAGGGCAACGGGGTCGGCCGCGAGCTGCTCACCCGTCTGGTCGACGGGATCCCCGAACGCCGCGTCTTGCTCTCCACGCCGGAGGGCCGCACCAGGGCCTGGCAGCTCTACCGGTCGCTCGGCTTCGTCGACGTGCTGCGCGACCACTTCTTCCCCGGAGACCGTCGCCCGTTCGCGATCCTCGGCGCCGACCTCCCGTTCGCCGCGCATGCCTGATGTCGTCGTCATCGGCGCCGGGCACAACGGCCTAGTCACCGCCTGCTATCTCGCCCGGGCCGGCCTCGAGGTCGAGGTGGTGGAACGCGACACCGTCGTCGGCGGCGCCGTCTCGACCGTGGAGCGTTTTCCCGGATACCGCGTCGATCGGGGCTCCAGCGCGCACGTGATGATCCGGCACACCGGCATCGTGGAAGAGCTCGACCTTGCGTCGTACGGCCTGGTCTACGACGACCTCGACCCGTGGGGTTTCGCGCCGTTCTGGACACCGGCCGGCGAACAGGTCGCGATCACCTTCTGGGTCGACCTCGACCGCACCTGCGCGTCGATCGCCGCGGTGTGCGGGGCGGCCGACGCGGAGGCCTACCACCGTTTCGTCACCGACTGGGGGCGGCGTAACGAGCATGTGTTCGCGGCATTCGCGGGCGAACCGGCGCCCGCGCGGATCGGCCGCGCACTGTGGCGGGCCGGCCGTGGTGCCGACGCCACGAACAGCGAGGTGGTGCGGCAGTTCCTCGGCAGCGCGGATGCGCTGCTCGACGCGCACTTCACCGATGAGCGGCTGAAGACGGCGTTGGCGTGGATGGGATCGCAGTCCGGCCCGCCGACGCACGAAACCGGAACCGCCGACCTGGTCGGTTGGCTGGCGCTCCTGCACAAGCGCGCTCCCGGACACCCGCGAGGCGGCAGCGGCCGACTCAGCGAGGCGCTCGCCGCCCGCCTTGCCGCTGATGGCGGATCGCTGCGACTCGGCGACGGTGCGGCGGCGATCCTCGTGCAGGACGGCGCGGTCCGGGGCGTGCGGACGGCATCAGGCGACGTGCTGCGCGCGGATGCCGTCGTCGGCGGCTGTCATGTGACCGAGACACTCGGCCTGCTCGGTGACGCGCTCCCGGCGGCGCTGCAGCACCGGATCGGCCAGATCAAACTCGGCTCGGGCATCGGCATGGTGGTCCGCCTCGGCACGACCGACCTGCCGCGCTACCCGGCGGCGAAGGACGACTCGGCGTACCGCGCGCTGCAGTTGCTCGCGCCGGATCGTGGTGCGCTACGCGCGGCCTACGGCGACTTCCTGGCCGGCCGCCCGCCGGCGCGTCCGGCGGCATTGGCGATGACCTTTTCCGCGTTCGACGACACCATCGCACCGCCCGGGCGGCACAACGTCTCGGTGTGGGGCCAGTGGCACCCCTACGCCCTGGCCGACGGTGGCCGTTGGAGCGACATCGCCCGAGCGGAGGCCGACCGGCTGGTCGCCGAGGTCGATCGGGCCGCGCCGGGGTTCGCAGGCACCGTTGAACACGTGCACGTGCAGTCGCCGGCGGAGATCGAACGTGAGCTCGCACTGCCGCGGGCCAACGTGATGCACGTCGACATGACGGTGGAGTCGATGTTCGGGCTGCGACCGCTACCCGAGCTCGCCCGGCACCGCGTCCCCGGCGTACGCAATCTCTATCTCACCGGCGCATCGACGCATCCGGGAGGCGGCGTCTTCGGCGCGAGCGGGCGCACTGCGGCCAGCGTCGTCCTCGCCGACCGGAACCCGCGCCGGTCGTGGTGGCCGGGCCGGGTCAGACCCGCGCGTCGAGGTTGAGGTTGCCCCACACCTCGCGGGTCGACGTGGACCGGTTGAGGGTCAGGAAGTGCAGCCCCGGCGCGCCCGCCGCGAGCAGCTTGTCGCAGAGTTCACTCGCGGCCGCGATACCGATCTCGCGCACCGCGGCGGGATCGTCGGCGACGGCCTGCAGCCGCGTGGCGAGATCGGCGGGAAAACTCTCTCCGGACAGGACCGCGAACCGCTCGATCTGCCGAATGTTCGTGACCGGCATGATCTCCGGGATGATCGGGATGTCGCAGCCGCGCGCGGCGACCCGGTCGCGCAGCCGCAGGTAGTCCTCGACGTAGAAGAACATCTGGGTGATCGCGAAGTCGGCGCCGGCCCGGCACTTGGCGACGAACTGGCGGGCGTCGACGTCGAGGTTGGTCGACCGCGGATGCCCCTGCGGGTGGGCGGCGACTCCGACGCAGAAGTCACCGTGCGCCTTGACCAGCCGGACGAGTTCCTCCGCGTATTCGAGACCTTCGGGCGTCTTGACCCATTCGGCCCGCGGATCCCCCGGCGGATCGCCGCGCAGTGCCAGCACGTTGCGTACGCCGGCGTCGGCGTACTGCCCGATGACCTGGCGCAGCTCGGCGATGGAGTGGTTGACGGCGGTGAGGTGGGCGAGCGGGAGCAGCGTGGTGTCAGTGGCGATCCGCTCGGTCATGCGCACGGTGCCGGCGCGGGTGGTGCCGCCGGCGCCGTAGGTGACGGACACGAACGACGGGTGCAACGGCTCGAGTTGGCGGATCGCCCGCCACAGGGCGCGTTCGCCGTCCGGCGTCTTTGGCGGGAAGAATTCGAAGGAGAACGTCGGCCGGCCCGTGGCCAGACGGTCGCGGACGGTCCGGTTCATAGGCCCAGAGTAGTGGGCGGGCGTCGTCCCGAACGCACGACTAGTGCCTTTGGTGGCCGGGCGGAGCGGCGACCAAAACGCACTCCGAGTGCGTTTTGGTCCGCGACACGCCGGTGAGAGCCCCCAAAACGCACTCGGAGTGCGTTTTGGTCGGGGGGCGGCCGGGCGCCGGTGCCTTGTCGGGGCGTGGGTACGGCGGCCGTAGGCTTTCGCGGGTGCGTACCGTCAGCGGGCCGACCGATCGCGTGGTCGTCGTCGGCGCCGGACTGGCCGGACTGTCGGCGGCGCTGCGGCTGGCCGGCGCCGGCCGCGAGGTGACGGTGATCGAGCGGCACGATCAGCCGGGCGGCGTGGCCGGCCGGCTGCGGCTCGACGGTTACGTCTTCGACACCGGGCCGACCGTGTTCACGATGCCCGACCTGCTGGCCGACACGTTGGGCTGCGTCGGCGAATCGCTCGAGGACTGGCTCGATCTCGTCCCGCTCTCCCCCGTCTATCGCGGCTTCTTCCCCGACGGTGAGCGGCTCGACATCTTCGCCGACGTCGACGCCACCGCCGCCGAAATCGCGCGGCTGGCCGGGAGCCGCGACGCCGACGGATACCGGCGCCTCGTCGGCTGGCTGACGGCGCTCTACCGCGTGCAACGGCGCGACTTCATCGACCGCAATCTCGACTCGGCGCTCGACCTGCTGCGGCCGTCGCTCGCCAAGCTGGTCGCGCTCGGCGGCCTGCGCCGGCTCGATCCGGCGGTACGCCGGTTCATCCGCGACCCGCGGGTCCGGCGGATGTTCACCTTCCAGGCCCTCTACGCCGGTCTGTCGCCGTACCGTGCCCTGGCCCTCTACGCCGTGATCTCCTATCTCGACACCGTCAACGGCGTCAGCTTCCCCCGCGGCGGGATGCACGAGGTGCCGCTCGCGCTCGCCGGCGCGGCGGCCAAGCACGGCGTGACATTCCGCTACGGCACGACGGCGTCGAAGGTCGAACTCGCGGGCGGGCGGGCCCGCGCCGTCCACACCGCCGACGGTGAGCGTCTGACCGCCGACGCGGTCGTCCTGGCCGGCGATCTGCCTGGTGCATACCGGAATCTGCTCGCCGACCATCCGACGCCGGGACGAGTGGAGCGACTGCGCCCGGCGCCGTCCTGCGTGGTGCTGAATGTCGGGTCGTCGGCCCACTACCCGCAGACCGCGCACCACAACGTCCACTTCGGACAGTCGTGGCGCACGACGTTCGACGAACTGATCGGCAAGCACCGGTTGATGAGCGACCCGTCGCTGCTGGTCACCAACCCCAGCCGCACCGATCCGGCCATGGCGCCGGACGGACGCCAGTCCTACTACGTCCTCGCTCCGGCGCCCAATGCGGAGTCCGGGCTGGACTGGTCGGTCGTCGGCCCGCGCTACCGCGACGAGCTCGTCGCCACGCTGCACGCCCGCGGCTACACCGGATTCGGCGACGCCGTCGAGGTCGAGCGGCTGGTGACCCCGGCCGATTGGGCGGCCGACGGGCTCACCGCCGGGACACCGTTCGCGGCCGCCCACACGCCGGCGCAGACGGGTCCGTTCCGGTCCGCCAACCTCGTGCCCGGCCTGGACAACGTCGTATTCGCAGGCGGCTGGACCACTCCCGGCGTCGGCGTACCCATGGTGATGATCTCCGGACGGCTCGCCGCCGAACGGATCGTCGGCGCCGGCTCCACCCGGCCATGACCGAGCCCGGCCACACCGGCTCGCTCGCTCTGCGCGCCCGCTGGGCGGGTTTCGTCGGTGTCGTGCTCGCGGTCGTCGGCTCCTACGGCGCGGGTGCATTGCCGGTGACCGATCCCACGGTGCACTGGCCGATCCTCGGCCTGCTCCGGCACGGCGCGGGGCCACGGATCGCACTCGCACTGGTCTACGCGGGCGTCGCGACACTCGGGCTGGCGTGGCTCTACCTCGGTCGCGCCGTACGCCGGCGGGACCCGGGGACGACACCCGGCGCGCTGTTGGCGACCTGTGCCTGGTGGGGCGGACCACTGCTGCTCTCCGTGCCGCTGTTCAGCCGCGACGTGTGGAGCTACGCCGCGCAGGCCAATCTGACCCATGCCGGGCTCGACCCCTACCGGGTCGGACCGGACGTCCTCTCCGGGCCATACCTCGACCAGGTGCAGCGAATCTGGGTCGACACACCGGCGCCGTACGGCCCGCTATGGCTGATGCTGGGCCGGGGCGTCGCCGCGGTGACCGGCGACCACGTCATCCTCACCGCCGAGGTCATGCGGCTGCTGTCGGTGCTCGGCGTACTGCTGCTGGTGCGCTACCTGCCCAGGCTCGCCGCATCGTGCGGTGGCGACCCGCGGGTCGCCCTCTGGCTCGGCGTCGCGAACCCGTTGCTGTTGCTGCATTTCGTCTCCGGCGGTCACAACGACGCGCTGATGCTCGGTCTCGCGGTCGCCGGCCTCGCACTGGTCGCGGAGGGCCACGGCGTCGCCGGAGTCGCGATCGCGACGCTCGGTGTCGCGGTCAAGGCTCCGATCGGCCTCGTGGTGGCCTTCTGTGTGCCGCTGTGGGCGGCCCGGCTCGACGGCGCGCACCGGTGGTGGCGTGCCCTGGGCGGGGTCGTCGTCGTCTCGGTGACCGTATTCACGGTCGTGACCCTGCTCAGCGGACTCGGGGTGGGCTGGCTCGATGGGCTGACGACGCCCGGCGCCTTGATCACCTGGGTGTCGGTGTCGAGCGGCCTCGGGCTGCTCGCCGACCTCATCGGCCGGCTGTTCGGTGCCGGTGATCACCGGGAGAGCGTGGTGGCGGCGTTCCGTACGGCGGGCCAGGTGGTGGCGGGCGTGGTGAGCCTGGGGTTGTGGGCGTTCGCTCAGCGGATCGGCGTGCTCCGCGCGCTCGCCCTGGCGCTGCTCGCCGTCGTCCTGCTCGGCCCGATCGTGCAGCCGTGGTATCTGGTCTGGCCGTTCGCGGTCGCTGCAGCGCTCAGCCTCCCCGCCGGCGTCACTGCACTCATCGCCGGGGTCAGCGTGGCGATGTCGATGCTGATCACCCCGCAGGGCGCGACGCTGTACGACCGCCCGGCGGCGCTGATCGCGACCACGGTCGCCGCCGTGATCGCGACTGTCGTCGTACTCGGGTCGGCGAGCGGGCCGTCCACATCGGACGCTGCCGGGCGAGCGGCCGGAATCGTGCCCCGGCCGGTGAGCCGGTCGTGACCAGCCATGAGCTCGACGCAGCCGGGATCCACGGCGAATCGCTGCGCTCGGCGTACGCCGCCTGCCGGCGGCTGCACGCCACCCACGGCCGGACGTATTACCTCGCCACCCGGCTGCTGCCGCCGGCGAAGCGGCCCTACGTGCACGCGCTCTACGGCTTCGCCCGCTACGCCGACGATCTCGTCGATCGGCTCGGCCCGACCCGGGCCGGTGACCCAGAGGTCGTATCGGCCGCGGCCCGGTTGGAGAGCCTGCACGATCAGGTCATCGGCCCAGCCGGGCCCGGCGGGGTGCTCGACCGGGACGCCGCGCCGGTGGTGCGCGCCGTACGGGACACGATGCGCCGGTTCGACCTGCCGGCCGGTCATGTCGCCGACTTCCTCGACTCGATGCGCACCGACCTCACCGTCACCGGCTACCGGACCTATGACGATCTCGCCGGCTACATGTGGGGATCGGCGGCGGTGATCGGCCTGCTCGTGCTTCCCGTGCTGGGGACGACGACCGACCGCGAGGTCGCCGCGCCGTACGCCGCCGATCTCGGCCTCGCCTTCCAGCTCACCAACTTCCTCCGCGACGTCGGCGAAGACCTGCAGCGCGGCCGGGTCTACCTTCCCGCCGAGGACATGGCGCTGTTCGGCGTGGATCGCGAACATCTGGTCCGCGGTGTCGTCGACGGACCGGTGCGGCGGCTGCTCGCCCATGAGATCGCGCGGACCCGGGAGATCTATCGCGCCGCCGAACCGGGCATCCGCCTGCTGCACGCCGATAGCCGCGACTGTGTGCGCGCCGCATTCCTTCTGTACGGCGGGATTCTCGACGAGATCGAGCGGGCCGACTACCAGGTGCTGACCGGTCGGGTCACCATTCCCGCCCGGCGTCGTCTCGCCGTCGGGCTGCCATCCGCCGCCCGCGCCTACCTCGCCCGCCGCCGCTGACCCTTCCTCCTCCCCCATGATCAAGAGGGGATTCGTACGGCGTTTCGTATCGAAATCCCCTCTTGATCATGGGGGTGGAGCAGAGTAGTTGGGCTACGGGAGGTGGTAGAGCGTGCGGGCGGTGCCGGCGCCGATCAGGTCGGCGTAGCGCAGCGCGTCGTCGAGAGTCATGTCGTCGGCGTCGACCCAGCCTGCGAGGACCTCGGCGAGGGAACGACGGAAGAGCACGGCGCCGAGATAGTGCAACTCCGGCAGGCCGAAGGCGTCCGAGGAGTAGAGGAACTTGCCGTACGGCGCGAGTTCCATCGCTTCGGCGATCACGGTGCGCGCCGACGCACCGACGTAGTTGGTCGTGAGGCCGACGTCGAAGTACACGTGCGGATACACATGCGCGAGGTAGGCGGCCTGCCGGTGGTAGGGATAGCAGTGCAGCAGCACGATCGGCGTACCGACCGGCGCCGACGCGTCGAGAAACTCCTGCATGCAGGCCGGATCCGCGCGACGCAGCGTCTCGTCGGGATCACCGAAGCCGGTGTGCACCTGCAGCGGTAGCCCGGTGTCGACCGCGCACCACCAGGCGAAGCCGATCAGCGTCGGGTCGTCGAGCCGCGCGACACCGGAGGACTCCACTGTGGAGAGCCAGCGTTCGGCCGCACCGCGCACCTCGTCGTCGGTCGGTCGTAGAGCGGGTACGTCGAGGCCGGTCCGGTATGCCGCGATCGTCTTCAGTCCCACCGCGTCCGCGCTCCGGTCCCGGAGCAGATCGCGGTAGGACGAGGAGAACTGCCGGGCGGGTACGCCGGCGCGCGCCAGCTCCTCCGCCACGCTTTCGACCCGCACCACCTCGTGCACCGCTGCACCCGCAGCGCCGCCGAGCGACGCCGGATCGAGCAGTTCGTCGGGTCGGAAGCCGATGTCGACGATCAGCGCATCGAGCTCGCTGGCACGCAGCATCCGCCCGGTCACCTCGGAGCGCCCCAGCTCCGCGCGCCGCTCAACGTAGGCCGCGGCGTCGGCGTGTGCCGGCAGATCGAGCACCGGCGCGCACCACCGACGTACCGCGACCCCGAGCGGGGTGTCGAAGACCGCCGGGATCGGGACGTGCGCCTCGGTGAGCAGCGCCTCGAGGCCGGTCCGGTCGAGGTCGGCCCGCACGACGCTGTGCGTGTGGTGGTCGACGAGCCTCAGCTCGTCGAGGTGCGCCCGCAGCCGGTGCACCGGGCCGGTCATCAGTAACGCCACCTCGTGGCGGCGACCACGTCCTCCGGGCTCCGGTCGGCCGCGGCGTCGATCTCGGCCCGGCGTACGGCGAGGAACGCCTCGAAGAGCGGGTCGCCCATAGCTTCGCGCAGGATGCCGGACCCGGCGAGATGATCCAGCGCCTCCGCCGCCGACGACGGCAGCCGCCGGATCCCGGCCGCCGACAGCTCGGCAGGATCACGGCCCGCAGGATCACCGACGACCGGAGGCGGAAGACTCCGGCCCTCACCCAAGTCGGCGAGACCCAGGGCGAGAACGGATCCGACTACCAGATAAGGGTTTGCGCTGCCGTCGACGCACTTGATCTCGGCGTTGGCCGACCGCTCACGGGTGCCGACCGTTCCCGGCACGATCCGGAGCGCCGCTTCCCGGTTCTCCACGCCCCAGACCTGGTAGACGCCGGCCCAGCGCGACGGCGCCATCCGCACGTAGCTGGCGACGCTCGGCGCGGAAACGCCCACCAACTCCGGAAGCCGGTCGAGCACGCCGGCGAGAAACGACTCGCCCTCCGCGGTGCACCCGGATTCGCCTGTCCCGCCGGTGAAGAGGTTGCGTCCGTCCCGCCACAGGCTCAGGTGCAGATGACTGCCGTTGCCGACCTCCCCGGCGACCACCGAGGGCGCGAACGACGTCGCCACACCGTGTCGCTCGCCGACCGCGCGCACCGTCTGCCGGACCAGCACGTCGACGTCGGCGGCGCCGACCGGATCGCTCGCCGCCACCGACACCTCGTACTGACCCGGGGCATACTCCGGGTGGAGCTGCTCGACGGCGACGCCCTGCCGATCCAGCATGGCCAGCACGTCGCGGCAGTAATCGGAGCGTTCGATGATCCGGGTCATGCCGTACGCCGGCCCTGGCGCGGCCGGGACGAATCCGCCGTCCGGGCCGTCCGCCCCGATGATCCACTCCACCTCGAAGGCCATCTTCGCCTCGATGCCGCGCGCCGCCGCCCGCGCGACCATGCGGCTGGCGAAGGACCGCTGGCAGCCGGGATACACCTCGCCGTCCTGGGTGAGCCGGTCCACCGGTGCCCAGGCCCAACCGGATTGTGCCGCGAGCAGGGTGAGCCGGTCCAGGACAGGCATCAGGCGCAGGTCACCGTCCGGACCGCCGATGTGGGCGCTGGTCGTGATCGAGTCGTCGACGCAGAACACGTCGAAGACCGGTGACATCCCCACGCCCCACCCGGCCGCGTGCTCCAACCGGCCGAGGGGAACCGTCTTGGCCCTGGTGATGCCGGCGTTGTCGACGTAGGTCAGGGCGACGGCGCGGACGTCCCGGCGATTCAGTACGACGGCGGCCCGCCGCGCCTCGAGAGCGCGCTCGGCCCGTTCCGCTGCCTGCATCACCGTTCCGCCCTCCGAGCCCGGACCCACCGCCCGGAGCATGCTTGTCCGGAAAACCTAGCGGCCATAGCATTTGGGCGGAACCGCATTCCGCCACGGTTTGCGAAGAGTGATGCAAGCCGGGAAGGACTGCGCCATGCAATCGTCGCCCACCGTTCTCCGCCAGATACACCTCGACTTCCACACCTCCGGCCTCATCCCCGGCGTCGGAGCGGACTTCGATCCGGCCGGATTCGCGAAGACACTGGCCGACGCGCACGTCAACTCCGTGCTCTGTTTCGCCCGCTGCCACCACGGCTGGGTCTACTACGACAGCACGCAGCTCGCCGACCGCAAGCATCCGACACTCGATCGCGCGTTGCTCGCCGAGCAGATCGACGCCTGCCACGCGCTGGGAATCCGGGTGCCGATCTACACCACGGTCCAATGGGACGACCTGACCGTGCAGGCGCACCCCGAGTGGCGCATCGTGCTGGCCGACGGCCGGCTCGAGGGGACCCCGCCGTTCGAAGCCGGTTTCTACCGCAAGCTGTGCCTGAACTCGCCGTTCCGCGACTTCATGAAGGAGCACGCGGCGGAGATCCTGGCGTCGCTCCCGGTCGACGGCCTCTACTTCGACTTCATCCGCCCCGACCACTGTGTCTGCGGCTACTGCCGGCGCGGAATGCGCGAGCGCGGATGGGATCCGTCCGACGCCCGCCGGGTGGAGCAGTTCGGCGTGGAGACCGTCAACGACTTCGAGCTCGAACTCTCAGCCTTCGTCCGGTCGATCCAGCCCGGCTGCCCGGTGACCTACAACGGCGGGCACGTAGGTCTCCGGCACCGTACGGTCGCCGAGGCGTACACCCAGTTCGAGCTCGAGACGCTGCCGAGCGGTGGCTGGGGCTACATGTACTTCCCGGTCACCGGCCGCTACGCGCGGACGCTCGGCCCGGACGTGGTCGGCACCACCGGCAAGTTCCATACGACGTGGGGCGACTTCCACTCGACGAAGAACCCGGCGGCCCTGGAGTACGAGGTATTCCGGATGCTCGCCCAGGGCGCGGGGTGTTCGATCGGGGACCAGCTGCACCCGAAGGGCGTGCTGGATCCGGAGACCTACCGGGTGGTCGGCGACGTCTACGCCCAGGTGGAACACAAGGAACCTTGGTGCGCACAAGCCCTCCCCCGGGTGGACATCGGCGTCTTCAACCCCGAGGAGAACCTCGGCGGCGGGGTGATGAACCTGCCGCCGGGCATTCAGGGTGCGGTCCGGATGCTCGTCGAGGGCGGTCACCAGTTCGACGTCATCGACTCCGCCGCCGACCTGGCCCGTTACCGGCTCCTGGTGCTGCCCGACCACATCCGCCTGACGCCCGTCGTTGCGGCGAAGCTGCGCCGCTACCTGGACGACGGCGGGTCGGTCGTCGCCAGCTACGAGTCGGGACTGGCGGTCGAGGGCGACGACTTCGCCCTGGCCGAGTGGGGCGTGCAGGTCGAGTCGGACGGCCCGCGCGACTCCCGCGGCGAGCCGGCCCGCGGGAAGGTCTACGACCGACACGACTACTGCCAATACCTGCGGCCGCGAACTGGACTCACCGACCGGCTGCCTACCGTCGAGCACCCGATGTACATCCGCGGTCTCGACGTGTCCGCAAGCCCGGACGCCGAGATCCTCGCCGACCTCGTGCTGCCCTACTTCGACCGCACCTGGGAGCACTACATCTCCCACCTGCAGGCCCCGTCGACCGGCGAGACCGCCGGCCCCGCCGTCGTCCGCCGCGGCCGCGTGGTCTATTTCTGCCATCCGATCCACACGCAGTACGAGACCAACGCACCGCGATGGGTCAAAACCGTGTTCCTCGCTGCGGTCGGACTGTTGTTGCCCGATCCCGTCGTACGGCATGGCGGTCCGAGCACGCTCGAGGTGTCGGTGACCAGTCAGCCGCAGCATCGGCGCGACGTCGTCCACCTGCTGCACTACATCCCCGAACGGCGGGGCACGGAGTTCGACACGGTGGAGGACGTGCTGCCGCTCTTCGACGTCGACGTGTCACTGCGCACCACAACTGAGACCGGGAGCGTCCGGCTCGAGCCGCAGGGCGTCGATCTACCGTTCCACCAGATCGGATCCCGCGTCGACTTCGCCGTTCCGCGGATCGACGGGCACCAGATGGTGGCTGTTACCCCTCGCGAGCGGTGAGCACGCAGAACTCGTTGCCTTCCGGGTCGGCCAGCACGACCCAGGGCTTGTCGCCCTGCCCGACATCGGTCCGGGTCGCCCCGAGGGCAAGCAGCCGCTCGACTTCGGCGTTCTGGTCGTCGGGATTGAGGTCGATGTGCAGCCGGTTTTTGATCGTCTTCGTCTCGGGCACCGGGACGAAGACCAGACCCGGGTAGGTGTGGTCGTTCTTCGCCACGGCGACCTCTTCCTCGACCTCGAAGACGATGTCGTAGCCGAGGACCGCCGCCCAGAAGCGCGCCTGCGCGTGGATGTCGTGTGAATCGATGACCACCGTGTACCAGCTGCTCGCCATGGCGCGATCCTTGTCGACCCGACCGCGCCGAGGCAACACCTATCCGGCCCGCGCCGCCGCTCGCCGGCCGAGCCAGACCCACAACGACAGCGTGAGCGTCACCAACGCGAAGCCGAAGAAGAGGTCTTCGATCGGCGCATGGACCAGCCGAGCGCCGATGATGTCGTGCGGGTTGTAACGGACGACCCCGCGACCGGTCAGGACGCCGTTGACGATCAGCTGGAACGCCAGCACGATCGCCTCCGCGGTCCAGAAGATCGGCCGGATCAGCAGCCGGGTGCGCAGCACGAGCAGGTCGACGACCACCACGGCCGCGGCCGCGGCGAACGCGAGCACGGTGTAGCTCACGGCGCGCCCTCGTCGCCCGCGGTCCAGCCGGTCACCGCGCGTACCGCCTCGAAGGCGAGGATCGCGCAGGTCGGTACGACGAGGAAGAACCCGACCTCCTCGATCGGGAGCCGGCCGGGCAGCCGCAGTCCGACGGTCTGCGCCGGGTCGTACCACCACTGGTGGCGCGCCACGGCGTACAGATCCCACCCGACGAAGATCACCGCGGGCGGCAGGATGGCGCCGAGCCAGCGCGCAGGTCGCGAGTAGACCCGGGTGTGCAGCCACAGCTCGAGCGGCAGGGTCACCAGCAGGCACCCGGCGAGCAGCGCCAGGTAGGTGAGCCGCACGGTCGGCCGGCCCGGTCAGAAGCCGGCGGCCTGCGCCCGCCGCCTGACCTCGGTGCCGCGGTTCTCGCGCAGTGCGTCGATCGGCCGACCGGGAAGCGTGTCGTCGGCGGCGTACAGCCACCGCAGTGCCTCCTCGTCGGTGTAGCCGGCGTCGAAGAGCAGGACGAGCGTCCCGGACAGACCCTTCACGACCACGCCGTCGAGGACGAAGTCGGCCGGGACCTCCAACCCCCGGTCCCGGCGCAGGCCGATGAGGTGGTGGTCGCGGACGAGCCGGCGAACCTGGTTCGGGGACTGGCCGAGCAGCTCCCCGACCTCCGCCAGGGTCAGCCACTCCTTCGGTTCGCTCACCAGGCCAGCCTAGGACGGCGCCCGGAGCGCCCGTCGGGCCGCCCGGGGCCGCCCTACCGCCTGGTTCAGGCGTCGCGGACGGGGACCGCGGGATCGGCGAGCCGGGCCGGATCGGGCTCGCGGCCGGCGGCGATCAGCTTGCGCGCCTGCAGCAGGTCGCGTTGCCGGTCGACGGCGAGGAAGCCGGTGAGCCGGCCCGACCCGTCGAGCCACCCGGCGGCCCACCCCTGCCCGTCCGCCGGATCGCCGCGCCAGACCGCCGGGTCGCCGGTGCGCCAGCCGACCCACTGCACGTAGCGGCCGAACTGCTCGGACCACACGTAGGGCACCGGGTCGTACGTCGCGTCCTCGCCGAGCAGGGTGGCCGCGACCACCTCGGGCGAGTGCAGCGCGTCGTCCCAGTGCTCGAGCCGCAGCCGGCGCCCGGCCCGCGGGGAGAATCGGGTGGCGCAGTCACCGACCGCGAGGACTCCGGACAGCGACGTACGCAGGCCCGCGTCGGTGTGTACGCCGACCCCGGTCTCGACGCCCGAACCGTCCAGCCACGCCACGTCCGGCCGGACCCCGACCGCGGCCAGCACGACGTCGGCGGGCAACCACTCGCCGTCGGCGAGCAGCACCCCGTCCGGCGCGGTCTCGACCACCGGGGTCCCGGTACGCAGGGTGACCCCCGCCTCGGCGTACCACGGCGTCGTCCGCGCTCCGACCGGTACGCCGAGCGGTACGGCCAGCGGAGCCGGCGCCGCCTCGATGACGGTCACCGTGCAGCCGTAACCCGCCGCGGCGGTTGCGACCTCTGCGCCGATCCAGCCGGCGCCGACGATCACCACGCGGGCGCCCGCGACCAGGCCGGACCGAAGCGCCAAGGCGTCGTCGACGGTGCGCAGCACCAGGGCGCCCCGGTCTCCCCGCGGGCGCAGCGGCCGGGCGCCGGTCGCCAGCACGAGGGCGTCCCAGGTGAGGTCGCCCACCGAGGTCGCGAGGACGCCGTGGGCCAGCGCCTGCGCCGAGGTCTCCCGCAGGAATCGCACGTCGAGGGCGTCGAGGTCCACGTCGAGGCGGATGTCGTCCAGGCCGTCGAGGGCGCCGCGAAGCAATGCCTTCGACAGCGGCGGCCGGTCGTAGGGTTGGTGCGGCTCCGCACCGAGCAGGATCAGCTCATGGCCGTATCCGCGGGAACGCAGCTCCTGGCAGGTGCGCGCGCCGGCCAGTCCGGCGCCGACCACGACGATACGGTGGGGGGGCATCGCGGATCAGCCTATCGCCGGGGCCGGCTCCGGCCCCTCATCCGACGCCGCGTCGGCGTCTCCACGGGCCCGGTGCCGCCTCCCGGGACGGGCCGGTGGCCCACCGTAGACTCGGCCGTGTGCGTATGGCCGTGACCGATCCTCTGGTCGGTTCGGTCCTCGACGGTCGCTATCGGGTCGAGGGCCCGCTGGCGCACGGCGGAATGTCGACGGTCTACACCGGAACCGACCTGCGGCTGGAACGCACGGTGGCCATCAAGGTCATGGCACCGGCGCTCGCGCTGGACCCGGCGTTCGTCGACCGGTTCACCCGGGAGGCCCGCGCGTCGGCCCGGCTCTCCCACATCAACGTCGTCTCCGTCTACGACCAGGGTGAGGACGCCGGCCGGGTGTTCCTGGTGATGGAGCTCGTCTCCGGCCGGACCCTGCGCGACCTGCTCCACGAGCAGCGCCGGTTGGCACCCGACCTCGCGGTGTCCCTCCTCGAGCCGATCCTGGCCGCGCTCTCCGCGGCCCACCGGGCCGGCCTCGTGCACCGCGACGTCAAGCCGGAGAACGTCCTGCTCGCCGACGACGGCGTCGTGAAGGTCGCCGACTTCGGCCTGGCCCGCGCCGTCGCGCAGGCCGCGGTGACGACGGCCACCGGCATGGTGCTCGGGACCGTGGCCTACGTCGCACCGGAGCAGGTGTCCCGCGGCACCACCGACCCGCGCACCGACGTCTACTCGGCCGGCATCCTGCTCTACGAGATGCTCACCGGCTACGCGCCCTACTCCGGTGACAACCCGATCTCGGTGGCCTACCGGCATGTGCACGACGACGTACCGCCGCCGTCGGCCATCGTGCCCGGCCTGCCCGACGAACTCGACGCGATCACCATGCGGGCCACGCGGCGCGAGCCCGGTGCGCGCCCGGCCGACGCCGGTGCCTTCCTCGCCGAGCTGTACGACGTGCGCACCGATCTCGGGCTGCGCCGGGTCCCCGTGCCGCCGCGCCCCACCGACCCCTCGGCGGCGGAGGACCCCGGCGACACGGGCGACGACGACACCAGCGACGACACCGGCCGCGACGACGACACCGACCGTACGACGGTCCTCGGGGCGACCTCACCGATCGGGGTCGATCGCCCGTCTCCGCCCGCGCCGACACCGACGGCCGACATGGCGCCGACGGTCGCGTCGGCGGCCGCACGACCGGCGGCCGCGGCCGTGCCCCCGCCACCACCCACCGGACCGCCACCCGCCGCACGACCGGCGCCGCGGGCCGGCGACGAAGCGCCCGGGGACGCGATGTCCGCCGACGGCGCGGACCCGGACGAGCCGTCCACGACCGACGAGCAGCACCGGCGCCGGAGGCGTTTCCTGATCGGGCTGCTGGTGATCCTGTTGATCGGAGCGCTGGCCGCCGGCGCCGGCTGGTGGTTCGGCAGCGGCCGCTACACCTCGGTGCCGAAGTTGACCCGGCTGACGATCTCGCAGGCGCAGAACGCCGCGCGGACCTCCAACGTCGACCTGCAGATCATGCCGTCGCGGATGCACAGCGAAAGCGTGCCGCCCGGTGCGGTCGCGTGGACGCACCCCTCCATCGGGGCCCGGGTCGTGCGCGGTACGACGGTGCAGGCGCGGCTCTCCGCCGGTCCGGAGCGCTACACGCTGCCCACCTCGATAGTCGGCGGGACGAAATCCGCGGCCGTCGCGCTGCTGCACACGCTGCCGCTCGCGACGACCTACCGGCCGGCCTACAACGAGACGGTCCCGAACGATCACGTCGTGTCGGTCACCCCGACGCCGGGCACTGCGATGCGACGCGACCAGCAGGTCGTCGTGGTCGTCAGCCGGGGGCCGAAGCCGTTCGGCGTACCCAAGGTCACGGGCATGCCCGCCGACCACGCGCTGGCAGTCCTGCACCAGGCGAATCTCAAAACCACGACCACCCAGAAGTTCAGCACCTCCGTCGACAAGGGCTCGGTGGTCAGCGAGCAGCCCTCGTCGGGCACGGTCGTACGCGGCGACACGGTCGCGCTGGTCGTGTCGAAGGGCCCGGACTACGTGACGGTGCCCAAGGTGACCGGTCTGTCGGTGCCCGACGCGACGCAACGGCTCAAGGAGGCCGGGTTCGCCGTCGAGGTCAAGGTCTACTTCGGCGGCGCGCTGGGCCTCGTCGCCCAGCAGGACCCCAACGCCGACCAGCTTGCGGTGCGAGGTTCGACCGTGCAGATCGTCGTGGTCTAGCGTGCGGCGGTCGGCAGGGCTGCGGACCGCAGCTGATCATCAGTTCACCGAAGGAGACCCATGGTCATCGTGATGGCATCGCAGGCGGGCAGCGACGACCTGGCCGAGGTGGTCCGCTACGTCGAGCACGCCGGGGGTCAGGCCTTCGTGTCCAGCGGCGTCACCCGCACCATCGTCGGGGTGGTCGGCGACGACGCCGTGCTCGACCACCTCGAAGGTGTCGACATCGCCCAGCTCCCGGGTGTCTCCGAGGTGCTGCGGATCACCTCGCCGTACAAGCTGGTCAGCCGGGAGAACCACACCAGGACGTCGACCGTCTCGGTGGCCGGTGTCCCGATCGGGCCGGACACCTTCACCCTGATCGCCGGGCCCTGTGCGGTGGAGTCGCCCGAGCAGACCCTGGCCTCGGCCCAGATGGCCCGACACGCGGGCGCGACGCTGCTGCGCGGCGGTGCGTACAAGCCGCGCACGTCGCCGTACGCGTTTCAGGGACTCGGCGCCGACGGCCTGCGCATCCTCGCCGACGTGCGCACCGAGACCGGCCTGCCCATCGTCACCGAGGTGGTCGACGCCAACGACGTGCCCACGGTGGTCGAATACGCCGACATGCTGCAGGTCGGCACCCGCAACATGAGCAACTTCGCGCTGCTGCAGGCGGTGGGCGAGTCCGGTCGGCCGGTGATGCTCAAACGCGGATTCGCCGCGACGTACGACGAATGGCTCATGGCCGCCGAATACATCGCGCAACGCGGCAATCTCGACATCGTGCTGTGCGAGCGGGGAATCCGGACCTTCGAGACCGCGACCCGCAACACCCTCGACATCTCCGCCGTCCCGAGCATGCATGCGATGTCGCACCTGCCGGTCATCATCGACCCGTCCCACGCCGCGGGGCGGCGGGATCTCGTCGTACCACTCGCCCGGGCCGGGATGGCGGCCGGCGCCGACGGTGTCATCGTCGATGTGCACCCGCACCCCGAGACGGCCCTGTGCGACGGGGCGCAGGCGCTTTCCGGTGATCTGCTCGACGAGCTCGGCGTCGCCGCGACGACGATCCCTGCGCTGCTCGGCCGCCGCGGCGCGGAGCATGTGGCGGCCTGACCGGATGGCGGTGACCGCGGCGAGGGGTCCGGCCCGGTGAGGTTCGCCGACCGGTGGGAGGCGGGCGAGCGACTCGGCGCGGTCGTCGCCGACGCACACCCGGACCTCGAGACGTCGGACGACGTCCTGGTGCTCGGCCTGCCGCGGGGCGGTGTCCCGGTCGCAGCCGCCGTCGCGGCCCGGCTCGGGGCCGAGCTCGACGTGTTCTGCGTCCGCAAGGTCGGCGTACCCGGGCATACCGAGCTCGCCATGGGCGCGATAGCCGGCGGCGGTTCCGTCGTCCGCAACGAGCAGGTGCTGGTCCGAAGCGACATCTCCGACGATCAGTTCGAGGCCGCGGTCGCACGCGAGCGCACGGTCCTGGACGACGTCGAACGGTCGCTGCGGGGCGATCGACCGCCGATCGACGCGAGCGGCCGCCGGGTCGTCGTCGTCGACGACGGGGTGGCGACGGGGGCATCGGCGCGGGTCGCGTTGCAGGCCGTCCGGGCGCTCGACCCCGCGCTGCTCGTCCTCGCGGTGCCGGTCGGGCCGGCGGAAAGCATGGAGTCGCTACGGGCCGACGCCGACGACGTCCTGGTCGTCGTCACGCCGGATTACTTCGGCGCGGTGGGCTCCTTCTACGGCGACTTCGCGCCGGTCGGCGACGACGAGGTACGCCGCCTGCTCAACTAGGCCGCCGCCACCAGCCGGGCCAGCACCTCGGCCGCGCGATCGACAGCCGACCGGTCGACGCCGAGATGGGTGACCAGCCGGAGCTGGCGGGGCCCGACGGGTGAGATGAGCACGCCCTCGCCTTTGGCCTTGTCCGCCACCGCGGGCGCGTCGTCGACGTCGACCAGCACGATGTTGGTGTCGACGGTGGACGGGTCGGCGCCGGCCGCGCCGGCCAGCAGGCGGGCATGCTCGTGGTCGTCGGCGAGCCGCCGCAGGTGGTGCTCGAGTGCGTATCGCCCCGCCGCCGCGAGCACGCCGGCCTGGCGCATCCCGCCGCCGAGGCGCTTGCGCATCGTGCGGGCCTCGGCGATCCGCGCCTCGCTCGAGACCATCAGCGATCCGACCGGTGCGCCGAGCCCCTTGGACAGGCACACCGACAACGTGTCGAACAACCCGCCGTACTGCGCCAGCGGTACGCCGGACGCGACGTGGGCGTTCCAGATCCGGGCCCCGTCGCAGTGCACCGAGACGCCGAGCTCGCCGGCGCGGGCACGGAGCAGGCGCAGTCGGTCGAGCGGCTGCACCGTGCCACCGCCGCGGTTGTGGGTGTTCTCCACGGCGATCGCCCGCGTCGCGACGTCGTGCCAACGACCGGTGCGCACCATCGACGTCACCGTGTCGACGTCGAGCAGACCGCGCTGCGTGGGCCAGGTGCGGGTGCTGATGCCGCCGTGCGCCGCCGCGGCGCCGTATTCGTAGGTGACGACGTGGGCGTCGGCGTCGCAGATCAGCTCGGAGCCGGGCGGGATCAGCGTGCGCAGCGCGATCTGGTTGCCCATCGTGCCGCTGGGTACGAAGAGGGCCGCCTCGTGGCCGAAGAGTGCCGCCACCTCGTCCTCGAGCGCGTTGATCGTCGGATCTTCGCCGTAGACGTCGTCGCCGACGTCGGCCTCGGCCATCGCGCGCCGCATCCCGGGGGTCGGCGTCGTCACGGTGTCGCTGCGCAGGTCGACGACGCCGGGAGTCTCAGCCACGCAGCATCTCCGCAACCAGGAAGGCCAGCTCCAGCGACTGCTGGGTGTTGAGGCGCGGGTCGCAGGCCGTCTCGTACCGCCCACCGAGGTCGGCGTCGGCGATCTGCTGCGCACCGCCCAGGCATTCGGTGACGTCCTCGCCGACCAGCTCGACGTGCAGCCCACCGGGATGGGTACCGAGGCTGCGGTGCACCTCGAAGAAGCCGAGCACCTCGTCGACGATGCGGTCGAAATGCCGGGTCTTGTAGCCGCTCGCCGACTCCTCGGTGTTGCCGTGCATCGGATCGCACGCCCACACGACGGGATGGCCGGTCGCGGTGACCTTCTCGACGATCGCCGGGAGCGCGTCGCGCACCTCCCGGTTGCCCATCCTGCTGACCAGGGTGAGCCGCCCGGGAAGCCCCTCCGGATCGAGCCGCTCCACCGCCTCGGCGGCGTATTCAGGCGACGTGGTGGGGCCGAGCTTGAGCCCGATCGGGTTGGCGATCCGGCTGACGAAGTCGACGTGCGCTCCGCGCAGGTCACGGGTCCGCTCCCCCACCCAGACCATGTGCCCGGACAGGTCGTAGGCGACGCCGTCGGTGAGCCGGGTCAGTGCCCGCTCGTATTCGAGGATGAGCGCCTCGTGGCTGGAGAAGAGCTCCACCCCGCGCAGTGCGTCGTCGTTGACTCCGCAGGCGCGCATGAAGCCGAGCGCACGGTCGATCTCGCTGGCCAGCGCTTCGTAGCGCTGTCCGGCGCGGGAGGTGCGGACGAAGTCCTTGTTCCAGTCGTGGACGGCGTGCAGGTCGGCCAGGCCGCCCCGGGTGAAGGCCCGCAGCATGTTCATGGCCGCGGCGGAGTTGGCGTAGGCGCGCACCATCCGGCTGGGGTCCGGCGTACGCGCGGCGACGTCGGGGGCGATGGCATTGACCATGTCGCCGCGGTAAGAGGGCAGGCCCATCGCGTCGAGCTCGGCCGAGCGGGGCTTGGCGTATTGCCCGGCGACCCGGCCGACCTTCACCACCGGCACGCTGGCGCCGTAGGTGAGGACGACGGCCATCTGCAGCAGCGCCTTGGTGGTGGAGTGCAGGTGCGGCTCGGTGTTGCCGTCGAAGGTCTCGGCGCAGTCGCCGCCCTGCAGGAGGAACGCCTTGCCCTGGGCCACCTGGGCCAGCCGGTCGCGCAACGCCTCGACCTCGTGCGGCATGACGATGGGCGGGACGGCGCTGAGCGTGTCGGCGGCTTCGCGGAGCACCGCGGCGTCGGGCCAGGCGGGCTGCTGGGCAGCCGGCAGGGCGCGCCAGGCGTCGAGATCGGGGACGGGCACGACTCCCAGACTAGTTGCCGAGGGCGAGCCACCCCGACCCGACCGCCGTACCACGCCCTCCGACCCCCCACTCATTCGGCTTGAACGTCACGTTCAAGCCTTCTAGCGGCATCAACGTCACGTTGATGCCGAACGGGGCGCCCGCCATTCCGCTTGAACGTCACGTTCAAGCGGTCTAGCCGCATCAACGTCACGTTGACGCGGAATGGCGCGGCTACTCAGCCGAAGAAGACCTCGGCCTCGGCGTAGCGCTCGGCCGGGACCGTCTTGAGCTCGCGGGTCGCCTCCTCGAGCGGCACCCGCACCATCTCGGTGCCGCGCAGCGCCACCATCTTCCCGAAGTCGCCCTCGTGCGCCGCGTCGATCGCCTGCAGCCCGAACCGCGTCGCGAGGACCCGGTCGTACGCCGACGGCGTGCCGCCACGCTGGATGTGACCCAGCACGGCCGTCCGCGCCTCCTTGCCGGTGCGCTTCTCGATCTCGTCGGCGAGGTGCTGCCCGATCCCGCCGAGCCGCACGTGGCCGAACGCGTCGAGCTCGCCGGTGGCCAGCTCCATCGTGCCCTCGACGGGCACGGCGCCCTCGGCGACGACGACGATCGGCGCGTAGTGGTCCTGGAAGCGGTGCTCGATGTACGCGCACACCTGGGCGATGTTGAACGGGCGCTCCGGGATGAGGACGACGTTGGCCCCGCCGGCGATACCGGCGTGCAGCGCGATCCAGCCGGCGTGCCGACCCATCACCTCGACGATCAGCGCCCGGTGGTGCGACTCGGCCGTGGTGTGCAGCCGGTCGATCGCCTCCATCGCGATGTTGACGGCGGTGTCGAAGCCGAACGTGTAGTCCGTCGCGCCGAGGTCGTTGTCGATCGTCTTGGGTACGCCGACGACCGGCACCTGCTCCTCGTCGTAGAGCCGCTTGGCGACCCCGAGGGTGTCCTCGCCGCCGATCGCGACGAGGGCGTCGACACCGGTCTGGGCGAGGGTGGCCTTGATCCGCTCGGGCGCGCCGTCGACCTTGAACGGGTTGGTGCGCGACGTGCCGAGGATGGTGCCGCCCCGCGGCAGGATGCCGCGCACCGCAGCAATGTCCAACGGGACGACGTCGTTGTTGATCGGGCCGCGCCAGCCGTCCTGGAAGCCGACGAACTCGTGCCCGTAGGTCCCCACGCCTTTACGCACCACCGCCCGGATGACCGCATTCAGGCCCGGACAGTCGCCGCCGCCGGTGAGTACGCCGATCCGCATGGAGATCTTCCCTTCTCGCTCTGAGTGTTCTCGCCGTGAATCTTCTCGCTATGAGCCCTGCTCGCCGAAATGCTCTGCCGCAGATTAGACGGCGGCCCCTCCCATCGCGCGCCAGCGGGCCAGGTTGTGCCGTGCGTCGGCGAGCGCATCGTGCTGGTCGGCCGGTGGGTCGGGGATCGCCGGCCGGCCTCGATCCTCCCAAAGTTGCCGCAACTCGTGCGTGAAGCGCGGGACCGCCCGGGGCAGGGCGGGCATTCCCCCCCACAACTGGCAGAGCGCGACATGGTCGTAGGCCGCATACCAGGCCCACAGCTCAATCGGCTCACGCGGTGCGCTCAGGAAGGCGAACAGGTCGTCCCGGATCTTGCGGCGCGAGCGCCAGGCCCGGTCCGCCGGGCTCGGCAGCTTGGGCAGGACGTGGTCGCGTACCCAGGGGATGGCCCGGTCGGGATCGAACTCGGTGGACACCGCGTAGAACTCACGGCCGCCCTCATCGACCACACCGATCGAGACCAGCTCGATCGTGATGCCGTCCTCGATGAACTCGCAGTCGTAGAAGAAGCGCACACCGCTACCGTACGGAAGCGGTCGCGGCCGGATTCAGCTCGCCTTCTCCGAGGAGAGTCGGTCGGCGTCGGCGGTGCCGTGGCGGGCCTCGTCCTGCGCGGCCGTGCGGGCCGCGAGCGACCCGCTGGCGGACCGGTCGAGCTCCGCCTTGACCTTGGCGGCGTAGCTGTCGACGTACTCCTGGCCCGAGAGCTGCATGAGCTCGTACATGATCTCGTCGGTCATCGACCGCTCGACGAACCGGTCGCCGGCCATGCCCTCATAGCGGGAGAAGTCGAGGGGCCGACCGATCCGCACCCCGGGGCGCGGCCGGAATTTCGGCACCGAACGCCCGATCGGCTGGATCGTGTCGGTGTTGACCATCGCGACCGGGATGACCGGCACGCCCATCTCGAGGGCGACCCGGGCGACGCCGGTCTTGCCGCGGTAGAGGCGGCCGTCCGGCGAGCGGGTGCCTTCGGGGTAGATGCCGACGACCTCGCCGGCGCCGAGGACCCGCTTCTGCGCCTCGAGCGCGGGCTGCGCCGCCCGGCCGCTGCTGCGGTCGACCGGGACCTGACCGACCCCGGTGAGAAAGCTGCGGATGAGCCAGCCCTTCAGACCGCGCCCGGTGAAGTACTCGATCTTGGCGATGAACGTGATCCGCCGCGGGCAGGCCAACGGGAGGAAGACGGAGTCGGAGACCGACAGGTGGTTGCTCGCGAGAATCGCCGGACCTGTGTCCGGGATGTTTTCCAGCCCCGTCACCCACGGGCGCCACAGGAGCCGCACCACCGGGCCGACGACCATGACTTTGAAAAACCAGTACAGCACCAGTTGCACCCCCTTACCTCGCGTCGACACTACGGGCAGCAAGCCTCCGGACACAATGACGACTCGTACCGAAGTGCCCCATCCCCCTCGTCGCCCACGCGTGAGCGTGCGAGGATTAAGGCAGGCCGCATCGTACATTCCATCGCGGCCGGCGGTCTTGGAGCGAGCGAGGAGGCCAACGTGCCGCTGCTGCTCGGTTCGGAGCCGTTCCACCACGACGGCGGACCGGTCGGCGTCCTGTGCTGTCACGGTCTGTCCGGTACGCCGGCCAGCATGCGTCCGTGGGCGGAGCATCTCGCCGCCGCCGGTTTCTCGGTCAGCGCGCCCCGGCTTCCTGGGCACGGCACCCGCTGGCAGGACCTCAATGTCACCCGCTGGAGCGACTGGTACGGCGAAGTAGTCCGCTCCTTCGACACGCTCCGCACACGCTGCGAGCAGGTCTTCGTCGCCGGCCTGTCCATGGGCGGCACCCTCACCATCCGGCTGGCCGAGGAGCGCGGCGACGAGGTCGCCGGGATCATCCTGGTCAATCCGTCGCTGACCACAGAGCGCCGCGACGCGCCGCTACTGCGCCTGCTGTCCCATATCGTGCCGTCCGTGCCGGGGATCGCCGGCGACGTCAAGAAGCCCGGCGTACGCGAGGTGGCCTATGACCGGCTGCCACTCAAGGCCGCCGCGTCGCTCGCGGAGCTCTGGCCGATCGCCCGGGCGGACCTGCAGCGGGTGACCCAGCCGGTACTGCTCTACCGCAGCCGCGACGACCACGTCGTCGAGCCGGTCAACGGACGGATCCTGCTGGACGGCGTACGCAGCCGCGACGTCACCGAGCACGTGCTCGAGGACAGCTACCACGTCGCGACCATCGACAACGACGCACCCGCGATCTTCGCCGGCAGTACGGCGTGGATCCAGGAGCACGCTGACATATCAGCAGACGCGTCATGAGCACCGACCCTGGCCGCCACCGCGGTCGTCGCGACAACGGCCTCGACGCCCCGGCCTACGTCCCGCTGGCCGACGTCGACCCGCGCGTGGGCGAGCACCTGCTCGACGTCCTGTGGGCAGCCGGCGTACCCGCCTACCTCGAACCGTCCGCCGACGTCGAGCCGACCCGGGCACTCACCGCGCCCAGCCCGCCGACCGACCGGCTGTGGGTCGACCGCGACCGGCGGACCGACGCCCGAAGCATCGTCGAGGCCGAGATGCCGCGCGGGGCCGGCCGGCCGCCGCCGGACGCGCCGACGGCGCTGTCGGCCGGGCGCTACCGGCTCAACCCGGACGACCAGCAGGCCTGGCGCGACCTGGTGGCCGAGTTCGGACGGGAGCATCCCGCGGAGGTCCGGCCGTGGCCGGCCGCCGAGGACCTCACTCCGGTCTCCGCGCCGGAATCCGCCGCGGCCACCCCGGCCGACGCGACGAACGATGCGACCGACGACTCCGACGACGACTCCGACGACGACTCCGACGACGATTCCGACAGGGATCGGGACACCGCCGGCGCCCACCCCGACCTGCTCGGCGCGCCCGTGCCACCCGACGACGACGAGCACTACGTGCCGCCGCCCCCGCCGCCGGTGCCCAGGCCGTCCAAGCAGGCCGTGTTCGCGCTCGCCATCCTCGCGTTCGGGACGTTCCTGCTGGTCGCTCCGGGCGTGATCGGGCTCGCCGGTGACATCGCCTTCGTGCTCGGCGTACTCGCCGTGGTCGGCGCCGTCGGACTGCTGGTCTGGCGGATCAAGGAGGACCGGTCCTCCGACGGCCCGGACGACGGCGCCGTGGTCTGATGGCGGGGTGCAGCACTCCGAAGCCGTCGAGGTCACCGGTCATCTGATGGACTCGGGCGTTCTCGCCCGCGTCTTCGACGACGTCCTCGACTACGGCGGCGACTACGTCGTCGACCGGCTCGACCTCGGCAAGACCCACGACGACGAATCCCACGCCCGCATCGTGGTGGGCGCCGGCGACGCGGCCAGCCTGGAACGCATCCTCATGCGCATCCAGGTCTACGGCGTCAACCAGGTGCACCCGGGTACGGCGATGCTCCGGCCGGCCCCGCGCGACGGTGTCTTCCCGGACGACTTCTACTCGACCACCAACCTGGAGACCGTCGTCCGGCTGGACAAGACGTGGGTGCCGGTCGAGAACCCGGAGATGGACTGCGCGCTGCTCGTCGACGCCGGCCGAGTCCGCACGGTCCCGATGTCGGACGTGCGGGCCGGCGACCAGATCGTCTGCGGCGCCGCCGGCGTGCGGGTGGTCCTGCCGGTTCGCGAACGCGACGACGAGGACACGTTCGGCTTCATGTCGTCCTCGGTGTCGACCGAGAAGCCGCAGGCCCTGATCGTGCACCAGATCGCGCAGCAGATGCGCGAGGTCAAGGCGCGGGGCCAGAAGATCCTGTGGGTCGGCGGCCCGGCGATCGTGCACACCGGTGCGGCCCCGGCGATGGTCGAGTTGGTGCGCGCCGGTTACGTCGACGTGCTGTTCGCCGGCAACGCGCTGGCCACGCACGACATCGAGTCGGCGTTGTTCGGGACCTCGCTCGGCGTCGACCTCGCGAAAGGATCCGGCGTACCGCACGGGCACGAACACCACATCCGGGCCATCAACATGATCCGCGGCGCCGGGTCGATCCGGGACGCCGTGTCCGCCGGTCTGCTGACGGGTGGCGTGATGCACGCGCTCGTCGGGGCCGGCGCCGAGTTCGTGCTGGTCGGTTCGGTGCGTGACGACGGCCCGCTGCCCGACGTCTACACCGACGTGGTCGAAGGACAGCGCGCCATGCGGCAACACCTGCCGGGCGTCGGGTTCGCCATGATGGTCGCGACGATGCTGCACTCGATCGCGACCGGCAACATCCTGCCGGCATCGATCCCGCTGGTGTGCGTCGACATCAACCCGGCCACCGTGACCAAGCTGGCCGACCGCGGCAGCTCACAGAGCACCGGAATCGTCACCGACACCGGGCTCTTCCTCGAAGAACTCGCCCGCGACCTCGTGCCCGCCTACCGCGGCGGTGATCCCCGCAACTGACGGATCAGCCGACGGGCAACGCCCCGCGTACCGTGCCGGCCGCCCCTTGGGCCCGGCCGGATGCCGCGTGCGCGGCACCGGTGGCCGAGCGGGACGCGCCGTGCGCCAGCCCGGAGGCGTTGTGCGCCGCACCGTGCGCGAGCCCGGAGGCGCTGTGTGCCGCACCGTGCGCCAGCCCCGAGGCGGTGTGCGCACGCCTGGATGCCTTCCGGCGCAGGTGCCGGGCCCGCCAGCCGAGCGACGGGTTGCCTTCGGTGTCGGCCGCAGTGATGAGCAGCCCGCCCAGCATGCTCACGTTCTTCAGGAAATGGATCCGCTGGCTGGAGCGCTCCGCGGGATCCTCGTGCTGCCAGAAGGGGTGCCCGGCCACCGTGGTCGGGAGCAGGCTGCCGGCGAGCACCGCCGCCGCGACCCGTGGGGCCCGGCCGGAGGCGAGCAGCAGCCCGGCACCCACCTTGACCGCCGCATCGATACGCACCAATGTGCCGACGTCCTTCGGCGCCCCGTCCGGCAGGATGTCGGCGATCCGGGCCACGATCGGCTCGGCCTTCTTCACCCGCGGGTCCGGGTCGCGCAGCGTGTCGATTCCGCCGGCGACGAACATGCTGGCGAGCATCGGTCGGGCGATACGACGAAGCAGGGGCATCGGCGGCTCTCCGTTCTCGTTCGGTCCGGTCAGTATGCCCCTACCCGCTCCCCGGCTCCGGACACCTCGGCGGGGACACCCGG